>JAYUTQ010000221.1:0-1735 GCA_043755055.1 Chitinophagaceae bacterium
TCCCCTTATGTATTTATGGAGCTTTTTAAGGTGTCGGAAAAAGAATATGGGTGGATTTTTGCTGCAGTAGCATTAGGACTTATCATTAGCAGTCAGCTCAATAGTTTATTGTTAAGAAAATACAGCAGCCAGCAGATTATCAGGATTGCTTTATTGCTGCAAAGCATTACGGGTATTGTTCTTTTTGCAGGGTCTGCCGGTAATTGGCTTGGGCTTAGCGGCACCATTATTTGTTGCTGTATATTTCTTAGTTGCCAGGGTTTTACGTTTCCCAATTCTTCGGCATTATCTATGGCTCCATTTAGTAAAAATGCTGGGAGTGCATCTGCATTAATGGGCGGCATACAAATGGGTATGGGTGCAGGTACATCGGTTTTGGTTAGCCTGTTAAGTAACCATACCGCCCTGCCCATGACGGGTGTAATGCTAGGCTGCTCTGTATTAAGTTTTATTATTTTATTAATTGGCCGAAAAGTAATTTGCCAAAAAGCAAGCATTACAGAAACTGAAGAAGATGCATTGGAAATGATTAGCACCTCTTGAAAAAAAAGATTAATAACCGGTAAAAGCTTTATCAAAAATCCTGCATTTTTTTTCGACGCTCATAGAAAGCATGTTTAAACGCATTTCGTAGCGTTCGGCTAAATTGCTGTTGGTAAAAAGCTGCCTGCGAAGTGGGGCTGAATGAAAACACCAATCTGCCATGTAGGCTTTTAGCTCATTAGCCTCTACCCTGCCGGCCATTTTTTCGGCTATCGTTTGGTAACAGCTGGCAATGTTTATTGCTGCTGTATTTGCAATTCGTTTTTCTTTTACAAACCAATTTTTTCGAAGCAAATAATTACAGATTTTTTGTTGTTGCCAATCCATTTGCTTTACCATGCGGCCAATTAATTTCATGCATTCAAATACACTGTATGGCATGTGTATGGATACTGTTCTGGCTATCGTTTTGTCTTTAGCTAAAAGATGTTTATTGGCCTTAAACCATTCATACTCATCTGCTGCTTTGTGCCTGGCAATATTTAAAAAAACATTGTCCTGATAGTCATCATCGGCTGCAGCGTCCAGCATATCGTCGTAGTACTGCATTACTGCAATTATATTGAGCCAGCCATTGACACTTGGCTGTTGCATAATGTGCAATCGCTTTGCCAGCAAGCATCGTAGCTCCAGTAACTGATACTGTATCGGTTGATTTTTTTGTTTATGAAACTGAAGTAACTCAGTCATATTACCACTGCTAAGCTGTACAGGTGTTGCTTCTATATCATGAACATACGTATCAAAACACGCATTGCAAACAGCGGCTATTTTACTACTAACTTCTATAGCCTCATCAGTTTTAAGCTGGGCTAAATGGCAATTGATTTCATTTAAAAGAAGCAATAGTAAATCGTAAAAATGATTGTAGGTAATGGCGTATTTTTTATTCCGATTTTCTAAAATAGTGGATGGAATAACCTGCCTTACATTAAAGCGATAATACAAAATAGCTTTCCCATTTTCAATTTTATATTGCAAATAAAAATGCTCTTTATTGTCTTTTATAATAGCAGCTACAAAAGCCTTTCCGGTGGTTTGGCTAATACCATCTATAAACTCATCACCAAAAAGAATGCCAAGGCATGCAAGATCTGCAATGATGGTTTTAGAAGCGGATGTATGCAAGGGCGTAATGCCCAGCAACAAAGTATTATATGCAAAAGAACCGCCCTGTATTGTTTTCCACAAA
>JAYUTQ010000222.1:0-3815 GCA_043755055.1 Chitinophagaceae bacterium
AACCAAAGAGCTCAGCCTCGGTTCACCCAGTAAAACCACAATGGGCTTTGCGCCGTACGCCTTGTATGTAGTGGTGCTAACCATTGTACATCATAGTTACCTTGTGTTACTGGAGTGGATGCAGTTTGGTAATGTGTGGTACTTTTTAGGCAAAGTTTTTTTTACAACCCTTGTTAGTTTACTACTCATCACCATTACCGAATTATTATTTAGCAAACGTGGCAGACGGGTTACTGGGTAAAATAAAGTTAATGGTTAATGGGTCAATTGTCAGTAATTCAAATAGAACTTGTTTTACGAATTACTTAATCCAGGCATCTGTTGTAAAGTCCTTTGACCAATGACTCAATGACCATTGACCATAATGACCACGCAGTAAACAACAATTCACACCATGGTAACAAATTATTTCCATCTGCCATATACAAACATTACTTACACCTGCTAACTTCACACAGAAATTTTTCAATTCTCCCAAAAACACCTGCCCCCTTACAGTCTTTAAGGGGCTTTCATGTCCGATTACAATTCCATCCGCAGCCGCGTTATCCGCATCATTTTTGGTGCAGCATTGGTTATTATTATTGTACAGTTATTTAACCTGCAATTACTAAGCAGCCAGTATAAAATAGATGCCGATAACCAGGCCATTTACCGTAAAGTAATTTACCCAAGCCGTGGCCTTGTGTACGATAGAAAAGGCAAGGTGATTCTGGACAATACAACCCTATACGATTTGGTGGTTATTCCTTCTCAATTAAAAGGTGTGGATACCATGGCCATTTGCAATATTGTTGGCATAGATACAGCCGAATTTAAAAAAAGGGTTATCAATGCCATTGTAAAAAACGGCAGGTACCAGCCCTCTATTTTTCAAGGTTTGCTGGAGCCACAAATGTTTGCACAGCTCAACGAAAATTTATTTCGCATCACACCCGGCTTCGATTTGATAGAACGCCCCGTAAGAAAATATCCTTACAACGCAGCCGGACCAATCTTGGGTTATTTGGGTGAAGTAGATACAGGCTACCTGCGCCGCCACCCCGAAGGCGGATACGTTAGGGGCGATTATTTCGGCGTAGCCGGCATAGAAAATACCTACGAAAAAGCTTTGATGGGCCAGCGTGGAATCGAATACTGGTTAAGAGACAATAAAAACCGGCCTACATCAAAGTTTGAAAATGGTAAAAACGATACCCTTGCAGTATCAGGAAGTAACTTACACACTTCTATTGATATAGACCTGCAGGCTTTAGGCGAAAAACTGATGGCTAATAAATTGGGTTCTGTTGTGGCAATCGACCCCAGAACCGGAGGTATTTTGGCCATGGTAAGCGGCCCGGGTTACGACCCAAGTTTACTTACGGGTTCACAACGCAAAAAGAATATCAATTCATTTATTAAAGATCCAAGGCTGCCATTGCTGAACCGTGCAGTGTCTGCCACCTATTCCCCCGGGTCTACTTTTAAAACCTTGCAGGCACTCATAGGCCTGCAGGAAGGACTGATTACAACCGATTTTAAGGTAAGTTGTTCGGGTGCATTTTATGGCTGTGGCATGGGCAAACCACAGCGCTGCCTTGATTATGGCACATTCGATTTGCGTGGCGCCATCCGCCTTTCTGATAATACTTATTTCGCCACAGTAATGCAGAAGGTAATTAATAATCCGGCTATGCCAGATATAGACAGCAGCTTAAACACCTGGGCTAAATACATGAACGCATTTGGGCTTGGCCATAAAATAGGTGTGGATATTCCTGCCGAAAAGCCCGGATTGATTCCTAATGCAAAATTTTATAACAAACGCTATGGAAAGGGGAAATGGAATTACTGCACCTTTCGTTCGGTAAGTATTGGGCAGGGCGAAGTAAACGTAACCCCCCTGCAAGTGGCTAATGAAATGGCCTATATAGCCAACAAAGGCTGGTATAAAATACCACACGTAGTAGATAGCATTGTAGGTGGCGATAAGTTTGGATTGCTGGAACGATTTAAAGAAAAGCATACTGCTGTAAGCATAAATGACAGTGTATTTGAAGCCGTACATGATGGTATGCAGGGTGTGGTAGATAATGGTACGGGTACCGGTGCTAAAGTAAAAGATATCGTAATCTGTGGTAAAACAGGAACCGTTGAAAACTATGCACCCGGCGGTATTATCAAACGCCCTAACCATGCGTTTTTCTGTGCCTTTGCTCCAAGAGTTAATCCTAAAATAGCCATTATGTGTGTGGTGGAAAACAGTGGCCGTTTTGGTGGCACCTATGCCGCACCCATCTGCGGCCTTATGATTGAGAAGTACTTAAAAGATTCTATTACCGATAAAGGAAGATTGGAAAGAATCGAATATTTTTCGAAGCTGAACCTTGTTCCTTCATTTATTTATACCGATTACAAAAGGCAGGATTCTATAGATCATAAAGGCGATACGGCTTATCTTTTACAAAAAGGTTATTTAAGAATTATGAAAGATACCCTTGGCCTTGAAGACGACCCGGAAGCTGATGATTCAAAATCGGACGTAAATAAAAAGCCAGTGGAACCCACAAAGCAAGACAAGCCAAAGGATAGAAGAGATAGCAATGCTTCCACAAATCCCATCATCAATAATGCCGATGATAAAAGAAAATTACCAACAGCCGATAAAAAAGACAGCACCCTTTAAGTACTTATGAGCCAACAAGAAGCCATCATCAGCAAAGGAATAAACTGGGCCGTAATCTGGATTTATCTGGCATTGGTTGCTATTGGCTTCGTCGCCATTTTTTCGGTAGAACACAAGCCCGATGAAAATGTATTGCAAACCTTGGCGGGTTTTAAAAGTAACTACTCCAGGCAATTGCTTTTTATTGGGATAGGCCTGCTGGTAGGCACTTTTATATTGCTTACAGATAGTAAACTTTTTACTGCTACTGCCAATCTGCTTTATGCATTTGGTATTCTATTAATGCTGGCCACTTTTGTGGTAGGTAAAAATATAAACGGCAGTAAAAGCTGGATTCCGCTCGGCTTTATGAACCTGCAACCGGCCGAGTTGTGTAAAATCTTTGTATCTCTTTCACTAGCCAAATACCTCAGCAGGCCCGAAACCGATTTTAGAAAACCCCAATCTCAAATTATAGCGGCGGCTATTGCCTTGCTTCCTGCCGTACTAGCCGTAGCCCAGCATGAGGCAGGTTTGGCACTCGTATATTTTGCTTTCATTATTGTGTTATATCGTGAAGGTTTGCCGCCTGCTTATTTAATTATTGCAGCATCTGTTGGCATATTGGCAGTTGCCAGTTTAGTTGTAGAAGAAGATACTTTGTTTAAAACCCTTAGTATTATTGCCATATTGACTGTCTTTCTATTGAAGAGACGCATACGCCGAAACAAAAAAATACTACTCATTATTGCAGCATCTTGGGTAGTAGGCGTTGGGGTTCAGCGGTTTGCTGTTCCTTATTTTTTAAATTCCGCTTTTGAGTGCTACCAAAGTAGCCGTATTTTAAGTATGGTTGGTAAAGAGTACGATTGTTCTAAAAACAGGCACACCAAAACAGATTCCACCGTCAATAAAAAGCCACCCAAAACAACGGATGATTATAATGTAAAGCAATCCAAAATAGCCATTGGCTCCGGCGGGTTGTTGGGCAAAGGTTTTCTTAAAGGCACACAAACGCAGGGCAATTTTGTACCTGCACAGCATACCGATTTTATTTTTACCGCCATCGGCGAAAGCTTTGGCTTTTGGGGAACCACCTTGCTGGTGCTGCTTTATGGGTTATTGCTATTTCAAATTATTGGCATTGCCGAACGGCAGCGAAGCGTTT
>JAYUTQ010000223.1:0-3814 GCA_043755055.1 Chitinophagaceae bacterium
CTACGTACCAGTTTACCACCCTGGCCAGGTTGCATTTCAATATTGTGAACCATGGTACCCAAAGGCATAAACTTAAACTGCAGGGCATTTCCAAGTTCAGGGGCTACGTTGTCGCCGCTGATTACTTTGGCACCAACCTGTAAACCTTGTGGAGCAATGATGTAACGCTTTTCTCCATCAGAATAATGCAACAAAGCAATAAATGCTGTACGGTTCGGATCGTACTCAATCGTAGCTACTGTAGCTTCGATACCTTTCTTATCACGTTTAAAATCGATGATACGGTATTGACGTTTGTGACCACCACCAATATACCTCATGGCCCTACGACCCTGAAAGTTGCGTCCACCTGTTCTGCCTAATGGTTCTACCAGGCTCTTTTCAGGAACGTTGGTAGTTACTTCAGCATAAGCATTTCCAATTCTCCAGCGGGTACCGGCGGTCATTGGTTTGTACTTCTTTAAAGCCATTGTATTTCTTTGAAGTTTCTTGTTTCTACATTAAGCTAATCTTAGCGGTGTTAGCTTTTCACCATACTTTTTGATTTGTGATTTTGGATTTCAGATTTACGATTTGTTTCAACTCATCGCTACTCTTCGATCCTCCTCGTTTCCCCCACCGGGGGCCAGGGGGCTTTAAATCTCTCCGTAAAGATTGATTTCTTCGCCTTCTGCTACCTGCACCATGGCTTTTTTCTTAGCTGGTTTACGGCCGCTGATTACGCCTGATTTTGTTTGGCGGTTTTTAGCTTTAGCTGGTATTACCAATGTGTTTACGTCTACAACGCTTACACCGTAAAACTCTTCTACTGCCTTTTTAATTTCAAGCTTATTAGCCTTACGATCAACGATGAAAGTGTAACGGCGAAACTTTTCAGTTTGCTTGTTAACCTTCTCGGTTAAAATCGGCTTTATTAATACATCTGTCAGTTTCATCTTTTTATAACTTAAACGTTATTTGATCAATTATGCTTCTGCAACTTCGGCGTCGCTGAAAATTTTCGCTGCACTTTCGGTAAACACCATTACATCGGCATTTACAATACCGTAAGTGTGGATGTCGCTTAATAAAGCACCTTCTACTTTAGGTATGTTGCGTAAGCTCAGGTAAAAATTATCATTGTACTCAGGGTAAACAACTAATGCTTTTTTACCAGTTACATTCAGGCTTTTTAATAAACCCAAAACGACTTTGGTTTTTGGAGCATCCATTTTAGGATCTTCTATAATAACAATAGCATTTTCTTTAGCCTTGTAGCTCAATGCACTGATCTTAGCCAAATCTTTCACCTTGCGGTTCAATTTGATATCGTAGCTGTGCGGTTTTGGGCCAAAGATGGTACCACCACCTTTGTACAATGGGTTACGAATATTACCCTTACGAGCTCCACCGGTTCCTTTTTGCTTGTGCAGTTTGCGGCTTGCACCTTGTACTTCAGCACGGGTTTTTACTTTGTGTGTACCTGTGCGTTGTGCAGCCAGGTAAGCTTTTACAGCTAAGTAAACAACGTGATTGTTAGGCTCAATACCGAATATATCTTCCGGTAAGTCTATCGTTCTGCCGGTCTTTTGACCTTCTATATTTAAAACTTCGATTTGCATTTCTTTGTATTTTTTTGATTCGTAATGGTGCGGCTTCTGATTTTCAGAAGACGCATTCAATGCGTCTCTACTTTTGAATTAAAACGATGGAACCATTGTGGCCGGGAACCGAACCAGTTACCAGTATATAATTCTTGTCTGGAAATACTTTCATTACTTTCAATCCTTTAGCTTTTACCCTATCGCAACCCATACGGCCACCCATACGCATGCCTTTAAATACGCGGCTTGCATCGGATGAGTTACCTATAGAACCTGGTGCACGTTGACGATCATGCTGACCATGTGATTGCTGACCCACACCTTTGAAACCATGACGTTTTACAACACCCTGGAAACCTTTACCCTTGGTAGTTCCAACAACTTCCACTTTATCGCCTTCGGCAAAAATGTCAACAGTGACAGTTTCACCAAGATTCTTTTCAAGTGAATACCCACGAAATTCTTTTACAAAACTTTTTGGAGAAGATTGTGCTTTTGCGAAGTGATTTTTTTCAGCTTTTGTAGTATGCTTATCTTTTTTATCACCAAAAGCCAACTGATGTGCGGCATAACCATCTGATTCGATGGTTTTAACCTGTGTAACTACACAAGGTCCAGCCTCAATAATAGTACAAGCAGTTTGCTTACCATTGGGATCGAAGATGCTGGTCATTCCGATTTTTTTACCAATAATTCCTTTCATTTAGATCGGTTTGTGCCCGGCAGAGTTAGAAGGACAGTAAAGTTTGTCATTGGGTCAATTGTCATTAGGGGATAATGACGACCCTGATTTTATTTACTTCAATCCCAGTTTGCTAACGACCTTTTCCTTTTGTTTGACTGCTTTCTTTGACTTGCTCAGATGCGTATCAATTCAGAAGTACCGTTAGTAAACAAACCCTGAAAGGCTTGTTCATATGTACCTCATTTATCCTTTTTGAGATAAATGACGGCTTATATTTTAATATCAGAGCTCTTTTATTTCTTGTAAGGAAGTTGAGAGATGACGAATAGTTTTTAAGAACTGTGCCTCGGCTTTCGCTTCAGCGGTAGGCTATGGCCTTTTATGCTTTGATTTCTACTTCCACACCACTTGGCAAATCCAACTTGCTTAGTGCATCTACTGTGCGGCTGCTGCTGGTGTAAATGTCCAACAAGCGTTTGTGGGTGCTTAACTGGAACTGTTCACGTGCCTTTTTATTTACGTGTGGCGATTTCAACACTGTAAAGATCTTTTTGTGAGTAGGCAGCGGAATAGGTCCTGTTACTACAGCTCCAGTACTGCGTACTGTTTTCACAATTTTTTCAGCAGATTTATCAACCAGATTGTGATCGTAAGACTGCAATTTTATTCTGATTCGTTGTGACATATTCAAAGACCCCGTTTTCGAATTGGGAGTGCAAAAGTAGGGGTCTGGTATTAATTGGACAAGACTTTTTTTAAGTTTTTCAAAAATTTCTTTCAGAAAAAACAAACAATATACCAATAAGAAACATGAGGTTTGCAAATTGAATCATTACATCAACTTAAAGGAACCTATGAAAAGGCTATTTACAACCCTTGCTGCCACTTGCTTCTACGCTTATTTTTGTACCGCCCAAATAGCAGGCACACCCAATGCAGCCAAGCCCGATTTGGTATCGGCCATTGTTGGTTTTTACAACCTTGAAAATCTTTTTGATACCGTTCGGAACCCCTTAATTGAGGATATAGAGTTTACGCCCGGTGCGCCTAAGCAATATAACACGGCCATTTATAACAAAAAAATCAATAACATGGCGAAGGTGATTTCGCAAATTGGCATTGATGTAAACCCCGACGGACTGGCCTTACTGGGTGTGGCAGAAATTGAAAACGATACTGTTTTAACCGATTTAATATTAAGTGATTCACTGGCTGGCCGTGGTTACCAATATGTACATTTTAATTCACCCGATGGCCGGGGCATAGATGTGGCACTACTGTACAGCCCAAAATATTTTACCGTATTATCCAAATCGCCTCATACGGTAACGCTACCAACTAAATGGCCTACAAGGGATATATTGTATGTAAAAGGCCTGCTAGCTGGCGAAGTGGTACATATATTAGTTAACCACTGGCCAAGCCGAAGTGGCGGCGGCAACGCTTACGACGTAAATAATAAGGAGAACGCTTACCGGTCGGCAAATCGTGGCAGAAACACCGGTATTATGAATAGCAGCAACGATCGTGGCGGTATGGGGCCCAA
>JAYUTQ010000224.1:0-3810 GCA_043755055.1 Chitinophagaceae bacterium
CAATGACCGGATTACAAAACCGCCTGTATTTGCGGCGGATACAATAATCTTACGCTAAGGTAAAAAAGCAAGCCGATTGGGCCCATAAACCACATCAGAAAAAAGGTAGGGATGAGCCACAAATGATGTACGTGTCTTGTTTTAGCATTTTGCCAAACCCAACTGCCAGCAAAAAGATCAAAAGCCAGAATATGAATCCAGCCGGCAAGGATTATATCATCTTTAGTAAACAACGATTTTATACCTTCCAGCGAAGTGAAATTTTTAAATCCGCCAACACTAAATATTCCAATAATATAATAGATGTACACAATGCTAAGTATGATAATAAACAACCGGCTTTTTACCAGCCATCGGGTAACATGCCAATTGGGTGCAATCATCATTAGGAGCCACTGTGGCGCTACCAGCAGGTTACATATCTGAAACATGAGTGAAGGTGTCATACATAAGTATTTTTGGGGCCAAAAGGTAGTATTTGCATTTGTAATTTTAAAACAATAACCCTAATTGATTAAACAACCCCCGCTAAAAGCAAAAACAATAATAAAAACCATCCAACCAATTAAGTATTCATACAATCAACTAATCCATTAATTTACCGTTTCAAAACCCATTGTAACATGAGACTACTGCTTTTCATTGCGGCCATTTTTGCTGTCTGTTCTACATCAGCCCAAAAAAATAAGTCAGCGGCTTCCGCTGCAGCCTCTGTTGATTCTGTTCTTTTAGGCAAAGTAAAATACAGGCTGGTAGGCCCTTTCCGGGGAGGCCGCAGCGGCACGGTAGCTGGCAGTTATAAAAATAAAAACACTTTTTTCTTTGGTGCCACCGGCGGCGGTGTGTGGAAAACAACCGATGGCGGCAGCAACTGGAAAAACATTTCGGATAAATACTTTGGCGGATCCATCGGGGCTGTGTCTGTAGCCCCATCCGACGAAAGCATTCTTTATGCAGGCGAAGGCGAAAACACATTGCGTGGTAATGTAAGCGAAGGACTGGATGGCATGTGGAAAAGCGAGGATGGTGGCAGAAGCTGGAAAAATATCGGATTAAAAAACACCCGGCATATCAGCCGCATCGTTATTCACCCAACCAATCCCGACATCGTTTGGGTAGCCGTAATCGGCCACCTGTTTGGACCAAACGAAGAACGTGGCGTTTACAAAACCACCGATGGCGGCAAAAACTGGCGCAGGGTTTTATTTGCCAATGCAAATGCTGGTGCCGTAGAAATTGTAATGGAGCCTAACAATCCCTCAACACTTTATGCAAGCACCTGGAATATTCGCCGTACAACTTACAGCCTGGAAAGCGGTGGCCCCGGCAGCGTCTTATGGAAGAGTACCGACGGAGGAGAAACATGGGCAAACCTGATGGATAAAAAAGGAATGCCTAAGAAGGAGGTGATAGGCAATATTGGTATTACGGTGAGCGCCGTTAACCCCGACAGGGTGTATGCTATAATAGAATGTAAAAGCCGTGGCCTGTACCGCAGCGACGATGGCGGCAATACCTGGGAAAAGCAAAGCGACGATGCTAACATATTGCAACGTGCCTGGTATTTCAGTAAAATATTTGCCGATACAAAAAATGAAAATATAGTGTATGCATTGAATGTGGGACTGTACCGTAGTACCGATGCCGGTAAAACTTTTAAAAGCATACAAACACCCCATGGCGACCACCACGATATGTGGATAGACCCCGAAGATGCCAACCGGATGATAGTAGCAGACGACGGTGGCGGCCAGGTAAGTTTTGATGCCGGGGCCAACTGGAGCACTTACGAAAACCAGCCAACGGCGCAGTTTTATAGGGTTAGTACAGATAATCATTTCCCCTACCGCATACTGGCCGCACAGCAGGATAACAGCACCGTACGCATTTTAAGTGCCAGCGATGGAGGGCAAATTTCTACAGACGACTGGAGCCCAACTGCCGGTGCCGAAAGTGGTTATGTAGTAGCCGACCCGCTGAACCCCGACATTGTGTATGGTGGAAACTACGATGGCTTCCTGAGTCGCTACGATCATAAAACCGGGGAAAACAGGGCTATCAGTGTATACCCAGATAACCCAATGGGTGCTGGCGTTATCACCATGAAATATCGCTTTCAATGGAACTTCCCGATTTTCTTTTCGCCACACAACCCTAAGCGGCTCTATGCTGCGGGCCAGCATTTATTTGCTACCGAAAATGAAGGACAAACATGGGAAGTGATCAGCCCTGATCTTACCACCAACGATACCTCCAAACAAAAATCAAGCGGTGGCCCCATTACGCAGGACAATACCTCTGTGGAATATTACTGCACCATTTTTACCGCTACTGAAAGCCCTTACGAAAAAGACCTGTTGTGGACAGGCAGCGACGATGGCCTGGTGCATATAAGTAGAGATGGGGGAAAAAACTGGGGCAATGTAACACCGCCATCCGCAGGCAAATGGATGATGTGGAACTGCATAGATGTGGATCCGTTTAAGAAGGGTGCAGCATATATTGTGGGTACTAAATACAAGCTTAACGATTTTAAGCCATACATTTTTAAGACAGAAGACTACGGCAAAACCTGGAAAGAAATTAATGACGGAATACCGGCCATGCATTTCGCCAGGGCCATAAGGGCAGATAAAAAACGCCCCGGCCTGTTGTACGCCGGTACGGAGTATGGCATGTACATTAGTTACGATTATGGCGACAACTGGCGTTCTTTTCAACTCAATCTGCCAATTGTTCCTATTACCGATATGACCATTAAAAACAACGACCTCATTATTGCCACACAGGGCCGTGCCTTATGGAGCATAGATGACCTTACACCTGTGCAGCAATACGATGCAGCGGTGATGAACAAAAAACTACATGTGCTTGCCGTTAACGATAGCTATCGCCGTGATGGTTTTGTAAATGCCAATGCAAAAAATGCCGGAGCCAACCCGGCTAACGGATCTGTGATTAATTTTTATGTGAACGAAATGAACGATACGGCCAAGGCCTCCATCACCATTTTGGATAAAAATAGAAAGGAGATAAAAACCTTTGCTACCGATGCTAAAGAGAAAAACGATAAGATAGAAATAAGCAAGGGCATGAACCAGTTTGTTTGGAATATGAATTACCCCGAAGCAGAGAAAATAGAAGGCATGATATTATGGAACGGCAACGTAGGCGGCCCCAAAGCTGCGCCGGGTCAGTATTTTGCCAAAGTAAAAGTGGGGAAAGATTCTACTGAACAACCCTTTACCATTCTTGCAAACCCAACATATAAAATTACCCAACAGGATTATGAAGAACAGTTTAATACACTCATTACCGTAAGAGATAAATTTAATGAGATACAAAAAGCCATTAAAAGCATCCGCGACATTCGTAGCCAGATTAATGGCTTTAGCGACAGACAAGGAAAAGATTTGCCAAAAGAAATTAAAGAAAAAGGTGATACCATTAACAAGCAGCTAACGGCTATTGAAGAAGCACTCTACCAAACAAAAGCCAAGAGCGGCCAGGATGTACTCAACTATCCTATCCGGTTAAATGATAAAATAAGTGGCCTGTATGATTATGCTGCAAGCGGCTATAACGCCCCCACCCGCCAGGTAAAAGATGCCTACAACGACCTGAGTGCAAAAGCGGATGTGCAACTTAATAAGTTGAAAAAAATACTGAGTGATGATGTGGCCCAGTTGAACCAACTTATCCGGGAAAAAGCAGTGCCGGTAATTGGGGCGAAGAAAGAGTGATTGAACTATGAATGATGAATGAACGTAATTTAAGAAAATATAAAAGCTGTCAGGCTGAGCTTGTCGA
>JAYUTQ010000225.1:0-8768 GCA_043755055.1 Chitinophagaceae bacterium
ACGTTGAATTTCTTCGTTTAGATTTTCCAATTCGGGTTTCTTATACGCATATTTATCACTATGCGAATGTCCCTCCATATAGCGGCAGCATTGATAAAAGTTATCTAATATTTCATCTCTTATTTCTGTAGTAAAAAATACGTTTTTCAAACTATCAACACTAACTCTTTCCTCAAAGCGTTGAACAACTCCTTTAAACAATCCAAAAACAACTTGCGTTTCATAGCTTGTTCTTAAAGCGGCAAACCCGTTTTTCATTTTATCTTCTCTTTGTTCCGGGGCTAATTTTTTGGCTTCATCATAATATCCCTGTGCTTTTCCTGAAGTTTTGTAATCTTTTTCAAACGATGGTGTATTTCGTAGCCAAATTGTTCCTGGCTGGCTTCCATCAACATTTTCAATCCAATGGCAGTCATTTCCAGTATTATTTTCTTTACAATGTCCAATTAAGGAAGAAACAAAAACTAAATCATGTGTAAAAATGATGACCTGTTTTAGCAATGCTTCTTTTACAAGCCGTTCAGCAATTTCACTTTTTCTCTTTTCGTCTAACGAAGAAACAGGGTCGTCAAAAATAATTCCTCTGTTTACTTCCGATAATTGCATTTCTGAAAGAAAGTCAGCAATGGCAATTACTTTTTGTTCGCCTTCACTCAAAACAGCATTTGGGTTTCTTCCTTTTAATTTCAATTGTCTGTATGATTTTCCTGCCGAACCTGTGTGATTGATGTCAATTCCAAAATTTCCGCTCAGCTTTTTACATTCATCGTTAAAAGTGTCAATGTATTTTTGGTTGAAATATTTGTTTGACAGGGCTTTTTCTGTGTCGGTAATTTTACGCTTTGCGTAATCGGCTTTATTTGCTTTTTTAAGCCAAACCTGATTATTAACGTAGGTTTCAAACTTTGAAAAATGTGTATTGAATTTTTCTTTGTGTTCTAAAAGGAGCTTAGAGTTCAATAATTTTTCTAATTCTTTACTTTGCTTATCTTCTTTTAGCAATTTGATAGAAGCATCAATAGCTGCTTCTATGGTTGTGTGTTGTTCAACGCTGATTTTTATTTCCACTCTCTCGTTTGCTATTTTGCTCTCAATATCGGAAACGATGTTTTGAGCAAGTGATTTTTGTTCCGAAAGTTTTTGTTTTAGTGCTTCTAATTCATTGGGATATTTTTCAGAAAGCCAAACAGTAAGCGTATTGTCTTGCGGAAACAAATCAAAGTTTAAATTCTCATAGTTTTGTTTTGCTTTATCAAGTCTTTCTTGTGCTTGCTTTGCATTGTGCTCCGCAACACTTTTTATGAAAGTCCAATAATTTAAAACAAGTTTTTGTGCTTCCTCTAAAATTGGCTGTTGGCAAAGCAAACAGTTATCACCGTTTTCAGGATAAACTGCATTTTCTACTTTCTGCGTTTTAGCAAATGTTTCGGCAGCAACGATAAAATTTTTCCATTCCTCAGTTCCTATTCCTTGAATTTTATCGGTTTTAAAATTTTCAATGCCTTCTGCTTTTGCTGTGGCTACTTTTGTTACACAATCGGTAATTGCAGTTGTTACTTTGCCAATTACTTCTGTTGTAAAATATTGATTGAGTTTCTCAATCGCCTGTTTGTTTTGAGTTAACAAACTTTTAATGCCTTCAAGGTTTTTTATTTCTTTCTCTTTTCCTTTTGACGCTAAAAGAAGTTCGTCATATTGCTTCTGTAGTGTTTCTTTTTGGCTTTTATCTTCATCAGAGAAAGGCGTATATTTTTTTAAGTCATCAATTTTTGTTTCTGCTTTCAGATTTTGAACAAGTATTTTGATTTCTGAATTGCCGTCAAACAAAGCGGACAAATCGTTTGCTGTGTACCCTGATTGTTTGGTTTGAATGTCAGTAATTAGCCTATGCTCTACACGATTGATAGCATTTGTGTAATCAGCAAAAAAGCTCAATCCGGCTGGTCTGAATTCAAATTCGTTTTTGTTTTCAAGATGACTTAAAGCACTTTTTCCGTCAAATACTGCAAACTGCTCAAACTCCGCATTGTCTTTGTCAGCAAATTCCAAAGTGCTTTCAATATTGTTTGATTTGAAAGTGAATTTTGCATTAACGGCTTTGTGTCCATTTTCAATATGAATATTTGACAAAATGGTTTCAGGTGCTTTTGAATAAAAAACATTTTTCAAAAGTCTTATATAGCCTGATTTTCCTGAACCATTTGCACCGTAAACTATAGTCAAGTTTGGACAAAATTCAATTGTTTGATTTTCGGTCAAAGCATTTACGCCTTCAACGTTTTCAAGTTTTGTTAGAAGCAAATCAGATTTGTAGTTTCCTGCATTTGCAGCATTGTAGTCAATTGAAATTTCGGGTTTTTCAGTCTCTTCTTTGAGTTTTAATTGTTCAAGTAAATACGAGTATGAAGTATCAATGTCATTATCAGAAACAACATTGCCCGACAAAATTTTCTCTGCAAGAAATTTTGCCCAATAAGGAAGTCCGTCAGCAAATTTCTTTACTTCCGTTTCAAGTGTTTCCACTTGTTGTTCCACTTCTGCTATTTCATTTACTTCATTCATTTCTTGCCTTTGTTTTTCGTGATGTACTTAATTCTTTCTTCTGCAACCTGCAGTGCTTTCAAAGCCATGTCTTCATCCTCCACTTCGTAAACCAATTTGTCGCTAAGCCATGCAACCAACAAATCATTTTCTTTCACTTTAAAATACTCGGCAAGCTTTACCACTTGTTCTCTGGTAGGTTTGCGTTGCCCTCTTTCAATTTTGCTAAGTATGGCTTGGTCAATGTCAAGGAAAGCAGCAACTGTACGCAAAGGCAGTTCCTTGTCCTCTCTAAGTTTCCTTAGTATTTCGCCTAAGCTGTCCATTTTGAACGATTGTGTTTTGACATAATTTGTCAAATATAGAGTTGTTACTTTGAGGGTCAAAAAATAATTTCATAAATTTTTTAACAAAATGTGGATAGAAAATAAAAATGGGGTAATTGAGGTTGTTATTAACCTTACATCCGGGGGTTGCTTTTACAGGATAGAAT
Source organism: Chitinophagaceae bacterium (assembly GCA_043755055.1). Taxonomy (GTDB): domain Bacteria; phylum Bacteroidota; class Bacteroidia; order Chitinophagales; family Chitinophagaceae; genus JAZKFT01. The sequence continues at coordinate 3,035 of JAYUTQ010000225.1, forward strand.
GATGGTTAAGATTGAAGGGAATTATCTTATGTAACATAGATAGTTTGCAACTATAGAAAAATGGTGTATTCCCAACTAAATACAAAAGGGTGTACATGTTATGTAATAAGCCATTTATTCCCCTCCTTTAATTTTTAAAACTCGGACACCTTGTTTGCCTTGTGCCGCTAAAGTCGTTGTAGCTGCCGTATTTTATTGCAGAAAATTCAGCACCGCCCCTTGCGGCATTATAATTTCTCAGGTTAGATACAGTGGCATCGTAGGTAAAAGTGAAACGGATATTTTTTAGTTCGAGGCCCACCATGGCTACGGCTGCATCGCCGGCCCTTAGGTAAGCACCGCCAAGTAATTGGGTTTCGCCATCGCCGCTCAGGTTGTATTGTGCCATCATGCCACCCACCAATTCACTGGAGCCTGCCTGCGTACTGTAGTACACATTCGGATTAATAATCCATTGGTCATTTAGCTTAATGGAAGCATTGATAAATGCATTGCCCCGCATGGGCACCCGGGTATCGTTACTGGTGGCAGAGAAAAAAGATTCTTTAGGGCTGTTAAGATGCATCAGGCTAACACCTGCATTAATGTATAAATTATCTGTAGGAAAATAGGCGTAGTTAACACCGGTTTGGATATCGATATAACCTATTTGGGTATAGGCAAAACTTTCGCCGCTTGGAAAGCTGCCATCAAAAAATTTACCTGTCCACTGGTTTTCATACCGAAACTTGGTAAGGTCTACACTTTTTGCAGCATAGCCCACATTAAACCCAACACTTAGCAAACTTTTAAAACCCAAATCCTGATGGTAGGCCACACTTGCGTATGCCTTGGTGCTGGTTAGGTTTCCGGTACCAGCCACATCACGTAGCAGCACGCCGCCCACACCTAGCCAGCCATGTTCAAACCTGTCTTTAAAAAGCTGTAAGTCGCCCCAAATACTCATGGTTTTGTAAGGGATTGGAATAGTAGTCCATTGATTGCGGTAGCTGGCTCCAATCCTATAGTCGTTATCCGGATTAAAACCGGTATTGGCCGGATTGGTTAGCAATGGATTGTTCATAAACTGGCTAAAGTGCAAATCCTGACTGTAGGCTTTGCCTGGCAATAAGTAGCAAGTAGCAAGTAGTAAGTAGCAAGCCACAAGTTTTTGCTTAAATTCCATTCTATTTAAAATGCTTTCCATATTACTTTTTTTAAACTCTAAACTATTTACCCTAAACCCTAAACTCTAAACCCTAAACCCTAAACCCTAAACTCTCCACACTAAACCCTCTACCTCAATAACGTTATATCACCCTGTTTCTTAATTTTTACCCCATCAAAAAATTCTGCATCCAAAGTGTAGGCATACACGTCCATCGGCTGGTCTTTTCCTTTAAAAGTTCCATCCCAACCAATTTTTCGGTCGTTGCCTTCAAACATGAGCTGTCCCCAACGATTGTAGATGCGGAAAACCATCCTTGAAATACCTACCCCAATTACTACCGCCCTGTCGTTAACCCCATCTCTGTTAGGCGTAAACACATTTGGCACGTCTAAAATGGGTCTCACAATATTGTCTAAAACCAGGCATGCCGTATCAGGACAGTTAAACTGATTGATAGCAACAAGACAAGGCTGATACTGTTTGGTTTCGTTGTACTGATGCCTTACTGTTGTATCCTGCCGGAATGTGTAAAGGCTGTCTCCATCGCCATAATACCACCTGAAACGGGTTCCGCCAACCGATGTATTTGTAAAAGTGGTGATGCTGTTTTCCTCGGCAGGATTAGGACTGTAGGTAAAATTCGCAACCGGAATACTACTTACTGTAATGGTAAAACTGGTGCTGTCTATCAGGTTACAGGTAGAAGGATCGGTGGCCACTAAAGTAACTCTGTAGATTCCCGGTGTGGTGTACAAATGGGTTGGGTTCATTCCGGTTCCGGTAGTGCCGTCGCCAAAATTCCACACAAAGTTGGTACCGCCTAAAGAAGTGTTTGTAAAAACCGCATTGTAAGGTACACAGCCAGTTGCAGGAGTAGTAAAAGCTGCCTTTACATTCGGCGAAATACGAATCGTAAGCCGGAAGGTATCGGGTGCATTACAAAAATTGGTGTCTTCTAAAACGAGTCTTACATTATACGTTCCTACGCCGGGATATGCATGATCAATGGGTGCAAGGCCTGTAATTACATCGGCTGTACCATCGCCCCACATCCACCTGAAAGAGCGGTTGGTAAAGGCTTTGCCGGTAAATGGTACAGATGTATTTGTAAAACGGTAGGTAGTAGATTCGCAGGGCGGAAGCTTATTTGCCGTAGCATTTAAAAGGGCTACATCTTCCCGTATCAGCACATTTACATACGACGTATCTCTGGGGAAACACTTGGTGCTATCAATGGCAATAAGCCTTACTCTATAGGTACCAATGTTACGAAAGGTATGCGATAGATTAACCGTTGTAGAAGTAAAAGTGCCGGTACCATCGCCAAAATCCCACTCATACTTTTGGGCTAAAGCCACAGTATCTCTAAAGTCAATGGTTAGTGGTACGCAGCCTGCTGTATCGGCATCCACATTATTAATAGCAGATTTTACACCACCTTTTATACCGGCCAGGTTAAATTCTATTTTTACCAAAGCCTCATTACAGCCGCCGGCCGATCCGTTGGTGGTAAACCACGAACCCGGTGTGGTAGGGAAAGTAGCATTGCCGCCACAGTTAGCACATAGTGCCTGATAAATAACACCATTATCATCGAACCGGCTCGTACCACCATCTACGTGGTCTGCAGTGGCACCATTTTGGCCATAGAAACTGCCATACAGTTGGCGGGTGGCATTTTTTTCCAATACAAAAAAGTAAAAATCCTTTCCATCTGTAGAAGATTGAATAGCGTCCGGCGTTACACTCATACCGGTGGTTCCGCTATTGGGAAACTGTGGCTGCATAGAGTTGGTAAAAAGCGAACCACCCCAACCTGATATATAAACGTTTTCACATCGATCCACAAGAAATGCTATAGGCGAAATGTTAGGTGTGGTAGCAACGCTGCCAAATATGGTAGAGTAGACGTAGCCACTCAGGTTTTTTTGTAGTTTACCTATGTACTGTTTGCTGCCGGGCTGGCTAAAAGCAGCGTTCTGTACAGGAAAGTTACCTGTGGAAGTGCCCATGATGTAGGGAAATCCAAAGATGTCGAACTTTAAACCGTATACCTGATCGTTACCTGGAGTGCCTATATAGGTAGACTGGATTAATGAACCACCGCTGGATATAACTGCCACAAAACCATCTATGGTTCCGCTAAGGCTACCACTAATAGTGCCGGTTTTATCTCCCGGAAAATTACTGCTCGATGTAGCACCGCCTATCCAAATGTCGCCGGTTTGGGGGCTTGTATTAATTACGTAGGCAGCATCATCTTCATTGCCACCCAAAAAAGAACTGTAGGTTACGTTTGTAAGATTTGCATCAAATCTTAAAAACAGTCCATCTTGTTTACCAGATTTTACCGGCTGAAATGCGCCGGCTGTTACTGGAAAACCTGCAGATTGGGTACAGGATGCAAGCAACACATTTCCACTGCCATCTAAAATTACTTCGCTGCGGCTGTCATCGCCATAATTCTGCATTAACGAAGAAGGTTGTGGTGATGGGTATTTATTTTTAATATTCACACCATCATCTCCACCGCCGCCCATTTTTATAGAGCCAATCAATGCAGTACCGGTTGCATTAAGTTTAAAAATGACTATATCCCAGTCGGTTCCGGTTGTTCCGGTACCTATAATAGGTCTGCGTATAGGGAAGTTAGCAGATGTGGTACGGCCCGCTACAATTAAGTTCCCCTGTGCATCGGTTACCATGCTATGCGGAGCTTCGTTACCAGTGCCGCCTACGTAAGTGGCATATACACGTTGGCTACCGTTGGCACTAAGTTTCATAATGGCTATATCGTAGCCGGTGGCATCCTCGCCGGTATTGGTGCCACCGCCAAACGTAACCTGAACAGCGCCGTTGGTTACCGGAAAACCACTGCCAAATGCAATGCCGCCGCCAAACATGGTACCACCCGGTCCGTAGGTAGCTGAATAGCCCCAGTTATCCACCCGGCTTCCGGTAAAGCTTGAAAATACAAGGGTAGGGTCGATGATGAGCGTTTTGGAATTATCGTAATTTCCCAACTGATACCGAACTGTGTTGCCTGTTATTTTGAATTTGCAATCCACTTGTGAGCGGACACCATTTACCAACTGATAGCTATACGGATATTGTTCTTTGATTTCTCCAACAGATGTTTTTATGTAGAGGTCACCATTTTTTATTTGTAGTCCATCTACACCATTGTACTTTAATGCCAGCTTACTCAGGTCGGCTTTTGGGTGAACAATAATGTCGTATTTAAGATGACCATTATCGCTATAATAGCGAACATCTACGCCGGGATATACATTTTTGTATGTAGCGGCTCCGTATATTTTGCAGTTGGTAGCCCAGGCTTTTGGGTCGTTTCCTGTAAAGTAATTGTTATAACCGGGCTGTGGTTTCTCAGGTATTATTTCGGGGTTGGTATTGCTTTGGTCAAATAATACTTCGTATGCATGAGATCGAAGTGTTAGTGCATCCCTGTTAGGTGAAATAGATTTTGCATCTGCGGCTCCGCCTGCATTGCCACTTATTTTCGAATCATCACCATGGCCATGAAAGGCAGCAGTTACATGCTGCAGATCTTCGGCATTATGCTGTAAAACTTTATAACCCTGTGGCTCCAGAAAAAATGCACCATTCAGCAATCGGCCCTCATATTTCACAATAGCATTCCATTGGCCTTTATTTTCTACCAGTTCAAAATTCTGGGATTGGCTTTTGCAGGCAAGCATTGTTAAAATACCAATTCCAAATGTCTTTTTTAGGTTCATGTATATATGGTTACAGGTAATTAATTTTTCTTACCCCTACTAAATAAATGTACAATCTATTAACGATAAAATACACGTGTTTGTTATTACGAAATTTTACTCCAGATTGTTTTACCCTTTAATGACAATAGGTGGTTTTTTAACAGCAAATTTTCAACCAAATCCAGTTCGGGGTCTTTATTCAGCAAATACTCCGCAGCCTTTCTTGCCAGTTCTATCAGTTGCCTGTCGTTTACAATGGAAGCCAGCTTGAAGTTTAGTACCCCGCTTTGTTGTGTGCCTTCTATATCTCCCGGTCCCCGCAGCTCCATATCTTTTTCTGCTATTTTAAAACCATCGTTTGTTGCACACATTATCTTGATCCTTTCCCGGGCCACATTGTTGAGTTTGGGTCCCGTTAAAAGTATGCAAAAGCTTTGCTCGGCACCCCTGCCTACCCGGCCCCGTAATTGGTGTAACTGGCTCAACCCAAAACGTTCGGTACTTTCTATCACCATTACGCTGGCGTTCGGCACGTTTACACCCACTTCTATTACCGTAGTGCTTACCATTATTTGTGTGTCGCCGGTGGCAAAACGGCGCATGTTTATTTCCTTCTCCTCCGGCTTCATTCTTCCATGTAACATACTTATCCAATACTGCGGCTCCGGGAAGTATGATTTTACATTTTCATAACCCCGCATCAGGTTTTCAAAAGCCAGCTTTTCGCTTTCTTCTATCAGCGGAAAAATGATAAATGCCTGCCGGCCTTTGGCTATTTCCTGTTTTACAAAATCCAGCACATTGCTGCGGCTGCTTTCGGCACGGTGTACAGTTACAACGGGTG
>JAYUTQ010000226.1:0-3808 GCA_043755055.1 Chitinophagaceae bacterium
GAACCTGCATGCAGATAAAGTAAGTGCCGCAGCGGAAACCTACATTGGACTGGTAGAGCTGGGCGTGGGCCTCATACCTGGCGGTGGTGGCACCAAAGAATTTGCCATGAGGGCCGGTGACGAGTACATGGATGGAGAGATAGAAATAGAGCCATTGAAACGCCGGTTTATGAACATCGGCATGGCCAAAGTAGCCACAAGTGCCCACGAAGCTTACGACCTCGGCATTATGCGGAAAGGCATAGATGAGATTAGCATGAACATTAACCGCCGCATAGCAGATGCTAAAAAAAGTGCATTGGAAATATGGAACGAAGGCTATACCATGCCCATACCAAGAACCGATGTAAAAGTACTGGGCCGTGGTGCCTTAGGTGCTTTATACGCAGGCCTTAATGGTATGAAACTGGGTAGTTACATTACAGAACACGACGAAAAAATTGCCAAAAAATTAGCCTACGTAATGTGCGGCGGCGACCTTAGCGAAGCTTCAATCGTAACCGAACAATACTTGCTTGATATAGAACGGGAAGCATTTCTTTCTTTATGTGGTGAAAGAAAAACACTTGAGCGGATACAGAGTGTTTTAAAAGGCGGTAAGCCGCTGCGGAACTAAATTACAATCTCCAATTTACAAAAGCCTGATGTGGTCTGAATGACTGCATCGGGCTTTTTTTGTTGAAATCCCGGATCAAGCAAACAAGGAAACAATTGCACGGCCTTTTACAAATCAGAATAAACCTGCAAAAAAAAATTATAAGTTCAGGTGTTGTACAATGCATTGCTGCATTGAATTTACGGGAATTTAATTGCCATCCATTTCGCCAGCCGCATAAAATATACTTCCTTCATTTTGCGGATTTATGCAACTTTTTGTGTTCTTTTAAGGTCCCTAATTCCTGTTAAAAAAGCCAATCCTATTTTTAAAAAATGCAAAAGTTTTTTTCTATGAAAAGATGTTTACAATTTACGTTGCGTTTAAGTATTTCATTTCTGTTGTTGTGTGCTTCATTCAGTTCCAATGCACAACAGCAACAATCCAAACCTTTTCCTGCGGATGCAGAACTGATGGGTTTGGTAAAGAAGTATGTAAAAACGCCTGTAAAAAAAATAGTACAGCCCAATGGCGATGTGTTTTTACATAGAAATTTATCTGGCTATTTACATGCTAATCTAAAGAGCATAACCAAAGAGCTGGGAACGGCGGATAAGGGCCATCAGCACAACGATGAGCTGTTGGAAGTGTTTTTAAACCGGCCACAACCATCTGTAGCTACGCTAAAAAAATACTTTGAAAATGCAGCTACTGAATTTAATGTGCCCATAGAAATACTGATGGCATCGGCACAGGTGCAAAGCAATTGGGCACAGGTTAGCGAAAGCATGTACGGTTCATGGGGTGTAATGGGTATTATCGAAAATCCCTATATCCAAAAAATTTCTGCCGCAGCTTCTTTACTAAAAACTACTACTGAAAAGATTAAAAATGATGCCCGGGAAAACATCAGGGCCGCGGCGGCTTTGCTGGCCCAATATCAAAAGAATAAAAACACCATTTCGCTGGATGATTGGTTTGAAGCTGTACGCCAACTGACTGGCCTGACCAATGAAAAAATGAAAACGGAGCTGGCAGTAAGAATTTATGAGCTGATAAAAACAGGTAGTAAAACGGTAACGCTTTGGGGCGAAATTATTTACCTGGCGCCTGTAACAGATAAAAAAATATTGGAAGATGTAGTAATGCCACCAACAAACACACCTGAGTCAGTTACGGCCGTTGACTATCCAAATGCAGTAGAGGGTTACTCAACTTGTGCCACTAATTATGGTACAAGACCGGTGGGTGCAGTCATCAATTTTTACTTTGTTCACTACATCGCTTTGGGCACTTATCAGGGTACTATTAGTTGGTTTAGTAATTGTGCTTCCGGCGTAAGTGCACACTATGTTGTTCGTAACAGCGATGGACAAATTGCGCAGGTGGTAGCCGAAGCCAACAGGGCGTTTAGCCAGGGTGTTACGCTGTATAATGATCAGGGCATTGGTACCGAACATGAAGTACTGGTGGCTAATTTAACCATGTGGGATAGTAAGCCCATGCTTGCAGCAGCGGCAAGCCTTGCAGCAGACGTATGTAATAGAAATGCCATACCAAAAGTGAGGCGTGTTACAAATCTCGACAGGGGTATCTATGGCCACAGCGATGTACGTGCCACCGATTGCCCCAATCTTACCCAGGAACGTTGGGACACTTTAATGAACAGGATTACTACGGCCAACACTATTGTAAGCAATCAAAGTATTGCTGTACCCACATTGTACAGCATCGAAAATCCAGGGTCGGGTACACAGCTTACTGCCACATGGAAGGCAGCTACAGACGCTAACCTTGTAGGCTATAGATTGTATTATGCCACCAACGATGCATTAAACGGTTGGGCATTGGCAGCCGATGAAAGCACACTTACCGCAGCCACCACTTCTGTAACATTATCCGAATCGCAGTTTTCCGTGCCGCCTTCAGGCAATGCATTTCATTTTAAATTAAACACTGTAGTTAGCAATGGAGCGAACCCCAATTTGGAAAGTGCATCCAGCGATATATACAGCCGTAGCAGTAATGTGGCGGGCCCAAAAGTTTTAATTGTTGATGGCTTCGACAGGGTCAATGGTTCTTATACAGCCGCAACCCATCCATTTGTGGCCAGCTACTTTAAAGCATTAAGGCAACGTGGCAATGTACAGGTGAGCAGTGTAGCTAACGAAAGGGTAGAAGACGGAACTTTTGTACTTACAAATTATGATATTGTAGTATGGTTCGTTGGCGACGAATCCAGTGTCAATGTGGTGTTTTCTGCCAGTGAAAAAACGGCTCTCAAAACGTTTTTAGTGAACGGGGGAAAGTTGCTGGTGTCGGGTTCAGAAATCGCCTTTAATGTTGGCCGTACAGGTGCAGCCACTATCGATCTGGATTTTATGAACAACTATTTAAAGGCCACTTATGTCGGGGATGGGGGTTCAGGTTATTCTCCGGCTACGGCTATAGCAGGGACCGATTTTTCCGGGATTACCATTCCTTTTGGTGCCGTTTATGTAGAAGACTTTCCGGATGATGTGGCCGCAATAACAGGCGCCACCAATATTTTTAATTACGCAGTAGCCGGTAAAAGGGGCGGTGTTGCTTATAAAGGAAATTTCGGTGCAGGATCTACGCCCGGTGCAGTAATTTATCTTGCATGGACACTGGAAACAGCAACAGATGTTAATATGAGTTCCTTTATGAGTAAGGCACTGCCATATTTTGGTGTGCCCCCAATTCCAGTGGCTCCTATTGCTGTGGCCGATGCAGCTACTGCACAAAGTGGTTGTGCAAAACGTATTGGTGTTTTGGTTAATGATGCAACCAATGGAACAGCTTTTAATGTGGCTACTGTTTCCATTGTAGCAAATCCAGCTAATGGCTCTGTGTCAACAGATGGGGAAGGTAATGTGATATATATATCCAATAATGGTTATACCGGCACTGATAATTTTCAATACAGTGTAATGAATACCAGTAGCCAGTTATCGAATACTGCTACGGTTACCGTTACTGTTGTAGCCGCCACAAACTGTAACGCCACAGCTCCGGAAGTGGATGACATATATCCAAAAAAAGACCTTCGTGGAGCCTGGGTTTCTACCGTTTCTAATATCGACTGGCCTTCGGCAAGAACACTAAGCACAGCACAGCAGCAGGCAGAATTAATCAGGATTCTTGATACCCTTAACAACACAGGAATCAATACCATTTTCTTGCAGATAAGGC
>JAYUTQ010000227.1:0-3801 GCA_043755055.1 Chitinophagaceae bacterium
TTTTTCATGCAGGCAACCACATGGTCAAAATCCTGCGAAGTAGCGTTGCGGCTGCTCATCAGCGTCGCTTCCCGTTTATGAAATTCGGGATGGCTGAAACTGACCTCATTTTTCTGCAATCCAATCAGCACAAACCTCGCCGTATGTGCCATAGACTGAAAAGCATTGTTGATGGCTTTTAAATTGCCGGTGCAATCAATTACTACTGTTGGCATATCGCCGTTGGTGATGGCTTTTATTTGCTCCAGCACATCCGCATCCATCGCATTTACAGTATGGGCTACGCCAATCTTTTCTTTACAAAATTGCAGGCGTTGGGTATTTACATCTAAGGCTATTACATGGCCCCCGGCAATACGGGCAAACTCCATGGTGCCAAGGCCAATAGGGCCTGCACCAATTACCAATACATATTCTCCTTTTTGCACGGCTGCACGGCGAACACCATGGGCGCCAATGGCTAAGGGTTCTACCAAAGCCAATTCGTCATCACTCAATCCCTGCCCATGAATTAATGAATAGGTTGGCACAGCCAAATACTCCCTCATGCCACCATCTATATGTACACCGCATACGTTTATGGCTGCACAGCAATTGGGTTTTCCTGTACGGCAGGCGATGCAGGTACCACAATAAAAATATGGGCTGATGGTTACCGGTTCGCCTATTGCAAATCCGCTGCCGGGCTGAGTTTGCACAATCTCTGCAGCAAGTTCATGACCTAATATTCTTGGGTAATTAAAAAAAGGCTGCGTACCCTGATAGGCATGTAAATCGGTACCGCAAATGCCAATGCGTTTTATTTTTAGCAGCGAATAATTTTCCGGAACGATTGGCAATTCGGTGTCGGTATATTCAAATTCGCCTGGGGTTTTGCAGATGAGTGTTTTCATTTTTTTGAAAATTTGATGGCCTTATTTTTTAGATGGCTCATGCTCATGGAAGGCCTCATCCCCGTCCCTTCTCCTTTCGGAGTAGGGGGCCTCTCCGTAATATGGTTCACATTTTAAAAGCCGTGGTTGGTGAGGACATCAACCACGGCGACTACAATTCAAATTTTCACCAAAATGTCTTTTTCTATCAGCCCTTTCTCTACCATCGCCTCCCAAAATGCTGTAGAAATTTTCTTTGTGGCCATCGCAATATTGCCTTTTATTTTTTCGGGTTTGGTAGTGCTTAATGCCACACTCACCACGCCGGGAATATTGAAACCAAAATTAAAACAGGCCTCGGCTGGCTGTACGCCAAACTGCTGGCAAATGGCAAAAAAATCGGTTCGCCATTGGTACAAAGCCTTTCCGGCCGCGGTGGTTTTATTCACTTCTACATAATTATAAAAATTGCTGCCAATTAAAAAGCCGCCGTTAAAAACGGCGGAGTTAATTACTTCAACGCCTTTTTGATGCAGCTCTGCAATAAAAGCAATCAGTTCTTGTGGATGGCTGTGCAGGGTAAGGCTGTTTGCAATCATCACCCAGTCCAGTTGTACGTCAGCAGCAATCCGTTGAATGACTTTCCATTGCTTGCTACCAACACCCACACCCATTATTTTGCCTTCGGCTTTCAATTCGGTTAAAGCTTTGTAAGCTCCCAAAATATCGTTGTAGCGTTGGGCTTCGTCAGCTGCATCGGTAGCGGCTGCCAGGTATTCGTCCGGGTCGTGTACGGAGCCTAGTTGCGAACTGTAATCTCCCAGCAATTCGTTGCCCTGATGGAAACATTCCAGTATGCCTTCGTAGCTTATTTTTTGTACGGCATCGTTTTTTATATCCATCCATATGCCTTTTTCAAAAGTTGGTTCCGGCGTGGTAAGTTCAGTTTGGTACCATGCCAGTTTATTGCTAATAATTACCTCGTTTGGCTGTACGCCCAGTTCTTTTAATGCCTTGCCAAGCATTTCTAAAGAAAGCCCTGCACCGTACTTGCCTGCACTGTCAAAAACAGGAATGCCAGGGCTGTTTTCTACACATGCCCTTACAATGGCCAGCTTGGTTTCGTAAGGTGTGGCTTCGTAAATATTGCCGAGGCAACTGGTACCAAACATTACCGGCGGCAACACTATTTTTTCTTGTTCGTTCATGTTTACATTAAAAATTTACAGCCTGTAAAAACGGGTGGCATTATTGCCAAAAAAATCCTGTTGTTCTGTTTCAGAAAAAGATGCAAAAAAGTGCTCTACAATGCTCAAGACTTGTTGGTAATTACCCGCCACCTGGCATACAGGCCAGTCGCTGCCGTACATGATTCTTTTAGTGCCAAATGCTACAACTGCTGCATCCATATAAGGTGTAAAATCTGCCGGCTTCCAGCTATGATAATTTGCTTCGGTAACCATACCGCTGATCTTGCAATACACGTTTTCAAATTTTGAAATGGCATTCATATCCTGCTTCCATTCATCTATTAATCCGGCCTTGATATAGGGCTTGGCAATATGGTCAATAACAAAGGGTTGATTGGGAAATTTTTGCACCAGTTCTATAGCCGCTTTCAGGTGCTTTGGAAAAATGAGGATATCGTAGGTTAAGCCAAATTGCTGTAACGCTGCAATGCCATTTACAAAATTATTTTGCAGCATAAATTCAGGCTCCTCACTTTGCAGCACATGCCTGAAACCTTTGATGGCACTGTGTTGTGAAAAATAGGCTAACCTTTCATTAATGTTCTCCGATCTTAAATCTACCCAGCCTACAACACCTTTAATAAACTGGTTTTGATTAGCCACTTGCAGTAGAAAATTGGTTTCTGCTTCTGTTTGATTGGCTTCTACCGCAACACAACCTGCTATATTATTTTCTAACAAAACAGGCGCTAAGTCTTCCGGTAAAAAGTCCTTACGAATGGCAGCCATTTCATCATCAATCCAAGCATGCTTTATAGGATTATAATGCCAGAAATGTTGGTGGCTATCTATGCGAATATTTTCGATTTGGGGTGATGGCATGTTGCTGTATTATTCCCTACCCTGAAGGGCAGGGTTAGTAAAATGGTTGATTAAATTTTAGGTTCATTTAGGTCATAGTGAATGTTGTCTCAAATTTCAATAAACTCATTTCCTAATCCAAGGCTTCTGCCTTGGGAATACTATAGATGCAATGCAAAAATTTGATCCATCAACATCCACTTCTCTCCTGCCTTAGCCCAGGGCAAAGCCTGTTGAAACTTCCACATTCTTTGTTCCCATTCCTGCACTTTTGGGTTGGCTGCATCCATGGTGGCTTTGCGTTCAAAACTAAAAGTTTCATCGGTGTCCATGATCATAAAAAGCCGGTTGCCGGTTCGGTAAATTTCTAAATTGATAATGCCGGAAGCGGTGATGCTTTTTTTAATTTCGGGCCAGCAATTTTCGGCTTTATGCCAATGTTCATATTCGGCTATTAGGGCCGGGTCGTCTTTTAAATCAAGGGCTAGGCTGTAGCGTTTCATCATTAAGTTTAGCTGATTATTTTATTGAGGTTCTTTTTCTTTATAGCCTTTCAATCCAAAATATAAAATCATTGCAAAGCAGGCAAGTGGCACAAAATAGCCTAATTGAATATTACCCGTTTTATCTGCTATCTGCCCAAGTATGGGTGGCAAAATAGCACCTCCAACTATCGACATAATAATAAGACTTGAACCTGCTTTGGTATCGTTACCAATACCTTTTATACCAAGAGCAAAAATGGTGGGGAACATGATGGACATAAAAAATGCGATACCAATAACTGCGTAAAGCGTTATGATACCTGATGCAAAAATGGTAACCAAACATAGACCCATACACATGGCTGCATATATGGCAAGCAGTTTTGGTGGTGC
>JAYUTQ010000228.1:0-3791 GCA_043755055.1 Chitinophagaceae bacterium
TCACAACCCCAAAGGGGTTGAATAACAAGCATTTAACAATCCGAGTAATCAGTTCAACCCCTTTGGGGTTGGTTTAGCGAACCCGTTTTACACAACAACCTGATATTGTATTTCACCACATTACCGAAAAAGAAGGGATGAGTTATAACATCATCAACTGTTTTTTAAAAGACAGCAAGGGCATGTTATGGATCGGAACCTATAACGGGCTCAATAAATATTATGGGGCACATTTTTATATTTACCAGAGTGGACCCGTCTGGCGCCGGCCTCCCGGCCGGTGTACAGCAGTTACTTGATTTCGCATAATAGCGGCTTCCATTTATTTCGCCTTTACCTGACACCGATAATAATGGTTCAAATTTATAATCAAGTAACTAACCATCACAGGCCTGAGACAGTTAGTTGTTAGAATCACAGAAAACAATTCTTAACTACATCTTCCCCCCACTTCTTCCCCTTCCCACCAACTAATCCCCAATCCCCAAACCCCATCACCACCAATGCCTGTAAAACTTACATTTGCAGCATTATGACAGAAAAGATATTGATTCTAGATTTCGGCAGCCAATACACCCAATTAATAGCAAGGGCCGTACGTGAAGCCAATGTGTACTGCGAAATCATCCCTTTCCATAAAAGTTTTGAATACGAACCAGGCTTAAAAGGCATCATACTCAGCGGTTCGCCATTTAGCGTAAATGATGAACATGCACCCGTGGTAGATGTGGCGGGTATAAACTCCAAACTACCTGTATTAGGTGTGTGCTACGGCGCACAGCTTACTGCCAAACTCTTTGGCGGCCGGGTAGAAAAAAGCGAAAAAAGGGAATACGGCCGTGCCTTTATGACCATCACGCAACAAGATATTTTGCTGGAAGGCGTTAGCGAAAAAAGCCAGGTTTGGATGAGCCACGGCGACACCATCCTTGCCATGCCCGAAGGCTTTGAATTACTGGCCACCACAGAATCCATACCGGTAGCTGCCTTTAAAAAATCAGCCTCTGAAAAGGTATCCGTAACCGCTGACAATGAACAAATCATACATCATACATCCGAAGTCACAAATCCTTTATATGGTTTGCAATTTCACCCCGAAGTATATCATTCTGCCGAAGGCAAAACCATTATTAAAAACTTCCTTACCAAAATATGTGGCTGCACGGCCGATTGGACACCTGCCCATTTTATCAGCGATACCATTGCCAAATTAAAAGAGCAGATAGGCGATAAAAAAGTAATTATGGCCCTGAGTGGCGGTGTGGATAGCACGGTTGCGGCTACGCTCATAAGCCGTGCCATTGGCAAAAACCTGTTTGGCATTTTTGTAGATAACGGGGTGCTTCGCAAAAACGAATTTGAGCAGGTGCTGGAAACCTATAAACTGCTGGACCTTAATGTAACCGGCGTAGATGCCAAAGATCAGTTTTACACCAAACTGGCCGGCAAAAGCGATCCCGAAGAAAAGCGGAAGATCATCGGCGGCACTTTTATAGAAATCTTCGATCAGGAAGCCCATAAACTGGATGGCATAGAAATGCTGGGGCAGGGCACTATTTACCCCGATGTGATTGAAAGCGTTAGTGTACACGGCCCATCGCAAACCATTAAGAGCCACCACAATGTAGGCGGCCTACCCGATACCATGAAGCTGGGTTTGGTAGAACCACTCCGGTATTTATTTAAAGACGAAGTACGCAAAGTGGGTTTGGAACTGGGCATACCCGACGAATTGATTAGCCGCCACCCTTTTCCCGGGCCAGGTTTGGCCATTCGTATTTTGGGTGATATAACTGCCGATAAAGTAAAGCTGCTGCAGGATGCAGATGCTATTTATATGAATGGCCTTAAAGAACATGGCCTGTACAACAAGGTGTGGCAGGCGGGCACCATTTTACTACCCGTAAAAAGTGTGGGCGTAATGGGCGACGAAAGAACCTACGAATTTACAGTAGCCCTTCGTGCCGTTACAAGTGTAGACGGTATGACGGCCGACTGGGCACATTTACCCTACGAATTTCTGGCCCACATCAGCAATGAAATAATTAATAACGTAAGAGGCATTAACCGGGTGGTGTACGACATTAGCAGTAAACCGCCAGCTACTATTGAGTGGGAGTAATTAGTGATTGGTTGATTTATTGATTGGTTGATTAGTAATTGGGGATTGGCAGGAATATTGCAGACAGCGTAACTGCATTGCAACCTTTTAACACTACAACTTCGTCTAAGTAACTGAAAACGAATGGCTGGGTGGCAGGCCTGCCAATTGCCAACTTCAAAACTGCCAACTGATTTCGTATTATTGCACCTAAATATTTAATCCATGAGAGCTAAGGTATCATTGCTCGGTTTTGTTTCGGTTTTATTATCACTTTCGGTTGTTGCACAATCTGATTCTATTCCTGTTCCGCATCAGCCTAAAGTGGGCATTTTTATTCCGCTCCACCTCGATTCTGTATTTAGCTACAGTGGCAGCTACAAATTTGGCAGCAGCATTCCTAAATACGTTATGCCCGGCCTTGAATTTTATAGTGGTGTTCAGATTGCTTTAGATTCTTTAAGAAGGGAAGGGTTAAGTGCAGAAGTGTTTATTATTGATAGTAAAGACAGGTACCAATCGATGAATAGCCACATTAACGAAAACCTGAATGATGCTGCGCTGTTTATAGGCATGGTACAATCTGTGGCCGAAATGAAAGTGCTGGCTGATGCTGCCCGTACACGTAACATTCCATTTTTAAGCGCTACTTACCCTAACGATGGCGGTCTTAGCGGCAACCCAAGCCTTGTAATTTTAAACAGCACCTTAAAAAGTCATTGCCAGGGTATCTATAAATTGCTAACCAATAGTTACAGTTCCGAAAATATTATTGTACTCGGTAAGCCGGGTGTGCAGGAAGATAAAATGAAAGCCGTTTTTGAAGAGTCGAACAAAAAAAGCAGCTCACCCCTTACGTGGAAAATTGAAGACATTACCAACGGCATCAGCACCGAAGATTTAACTGCCTTACTAGATAGCACCCGAAACAATGTGATTGTTGTAGCTACGCTTGATGAGGGGCTTGGAACGGCCATCATCAAACAAATGTCGGCACTGCGAAACCCTTACCGTAGCTCGGTTATAGGCATGCCCACCTGGGACGATTTTAAATTTGACAAAGCCGAATTTAAGGGTGTGGAAATTATGTACCCTACCCCGTTTCTTACAAGCAGCGGCAATAGCCGGGTGTATAATTCTGTAGCCAATAAATACAAAGCAAGGGCTAAAAGCCGGGCAAGCGATATGGTGTTTAAAGGGTTTGAAATTACCTACCGCTATATCAAAAACATGCTTAGCCACCAGGATTATATTGTGGATCTAAGCGACCATGCCGGTAAAATATTCTCCGATTTTGACTTGCAGCCCGTGAAAGTAAAAACCATAAAAAACGAGCCGGATTATTACGAAAACAAGAAAGTGTACTTTATTAAAAAAATGGATGGTGCTATAAAAGGCATTTTCTAGTACGCTGAGTTAATAATTTGTTGATAACGGTAACACTGTTTTTGTGTCAACCTATTTTAGGACGTAGCACAATTAATATTTATAAAAGCTGCTCCTGTAAATGGAGCGGCATTTTTTGGTTTCAATTTTTAAGAATTATCCTATTTCCGTTTAATCATTTATAAATAGGATTAGGTGTTTTAGTCGCATATCATTTAGTACGTTGGCCTCGAAAGAAAAGCGTTAAGAAAATTATGATTGAAGCCGTTAAGAAGCCGGCGCTGTTTGAGCCAGTCGGGTCTAT
>JAYUTQ010000229.1:0-1721 GCA_043755055.1 Chitinophagaceae bacterium
ACAAGCCACAAACAAGTGTGATGAATTATTACAAGCAAAACAGTAGCATATTAAGCCTTGATAGTAAATACATGTTAAGTGCAGCGTATGCATTAGCCGGTGATAAAAACAGCTTTAAGCAACTGCTGCCTTCGGCTTTTGCAGGTGAAGAAAGTGTGCCCATTTTTGGCGGTAGTTTTTACAGCGATGTTCGTGACGAATCCATTGCACTTAACTGCCTGATAGACGTGGACCCAGGCAATGTACAAATACCCGTTATGGCCAGGCATGTGGGTAGCAAACTTAAAACCCGCCGCTACCTGAGTACACAGGAAAATGCATTTGGATTTTTAGCCATGGGTAAACTGGCGAAAGCCGCCAATCAATCTAACATTACAGCTACAGTAAAAATTGCAGGTAAAGAAATAGGCAAAATGACTGGTAAAGACCTTCGTTTTACAGGTAAAGAAATTACAAATCGCAATGTAGAAATTACAACCGCCGGTAGTGGAAAGCTTTACTATTATTGGGTGGCGGAAGGGATTGGCAACGGCACACAGTATATTGAAGAAGATAAATTTATTCGTGTCCGTAAAAGATTTTTTGATAGAAATGGTAGTGCTTTCGGTGGAACCACCTTTAAACAAAACGACCTGATTATTGTGGCCATCACTTTGGAAAATGCCTATTCCACTTCCATCGAAAACATCGTGATTACTGATTTGTTGCCAGCCGGTTTCGAAATTGAAAACCCACGTACCAAAGAGATACCCGGCATGGATTGGATAAAAGATGCCACCACCCCGGAAGCATTGGATGTACGGGACGACCGGATTCACTTTTTCACCAACCTTGGCAGTACAAAACAGACTTTTTACTATGCTGTAAGGGCCGTTTCTCCAGGCAGTTATAAAATGGGGCCTGTAAGTGCAGATGCCATGTACAATGGCGAATATCATAGCTACAATGGGGCCGGCGTAATTCGTATTTCGCAGTGATGAATGAGTATTGAATAAAAATTCTCTTGTACTTTCAAGGCTGCATGAAACGTAAACAATGGTGGCTGCCAAAAATGATAATGAGTATACTGGCTATGGTTGGTATGCTCATTTTTTTTACCAATGCAAGGGCTCAGTTTTCGCAATTGAATAATTATAAATTTAAAACCTATACCACAAAAGATGGACTGGCTGATAATACCATTTTAAAAATAGTTAAGGATAAAAGGGGTTTTTTATGGATTGCTACCCATAATGGAATCAGCCGTTTTGATGGTCAACATTTTAAAAACTATACGCACCAACCGGGTGATACAACAAGCCTGAGGAGCATTTGGGTTACAGATGTAATTATGGACGAAAATAAAACCTTGTGGGCCACCACCGAGGGCGGCCTTTGCTATTACGATGAAAAAACCGATCGCTTCCGTTACATCAATTCAAGCCCGGAAATTCAGTTGATCTATAAAGCACCAGTTTGTATTGGTCCTGATAAAATGTTATGGATTGCTTCGGAAAATGGGCTGAAAAAAGTAAATATCCACACAAAGAAATTTGCACAAACCGCTCTTACAAGAATACCGGATCCACAAACAATTATTGCTGATAACAATGGTAATATTTTAATTGGCACAAGGGGATTCGGCATTTTTTTATACAATGCTAAAAATAACACTACAAAGGAATTGACATTTACAGGTTTGCCACGTAATGAACATGTAATGTCATTTTATAAAGATGAGG
>JAYUTQ010000230.1:0-1718 GCA_043755055.1 Chitinophagaceae bacterium
ATAAGAATCATATGTTCTTTGGTACAAACACCCGGAGCCCAATGATTTTATAAGAGTAGCCCAGCAGGTAACCGGCCTTGAATTGCAGTGGTACAAACAATATTTTTTATATACCACCAAAGCTATTGATTACGCTATAGACAGCCTTTGGAGCGATGGTGCCAATACCAATCTACGTTTAAAAAATATGGGTAAAATGGCCATGCCTATAGATGTAATGCTCACATTTAAAGATGGCAGCAAAGAGTGGCATTACATACCGCTTGATATGATGTTTGGCACCAAACCAG
Organism: Chitinophagaceae bacterium; assembly: GCA_043755055.1. Taxonomy (GTDB): domain Bacteria; phylum Bacteroidota; class Bacteroidia; order Chitinophagales; family Chitinophagaceae; genus JAZKFT01. The sequence goes on from JAYUTQ010000230.1 coordinate 291, forward strand.
CCGAAGACAGTTTGCAAAGAAAAGTGTACCCAAAATGGCCGTTTACAAAAGAAACCTACACCATCAGCAGTGCCAAAAAACTTACCGATGTGGTAAGTGTAGAAATAGATCCAAGCCTCCGCTTAGCCGACGTGGATAGGAAGAATAACCGGATAGAATTGAAGTGGTAATTAGTTCCAGGCTAAGACAAAACGTTAAGCCATTTAACTAATTTTTCATATACCTTCTAATTATTTAAAAGCATTTAATCCTGTAATATCCATTCCGGTAATTAATAAATGTATGTCATGGGTTCCTTCGTAAGTGATTACACTTTCAAGGTTCATCATGTGGCGCATAATGCTGTATTCGCCTGTAATGCCCATGCCGCCGAGCATTTGGCGGGCTTCACGGCAAATATTGGTGGCCAGTTCGCAACTGTTTCTTTTAGCCATGCTTATTTGTGCAGGCGTAGCACGGCCTTCGTTCATTAAAACGCCGAGCCGCCATACCAGCAATTGCCCTTTGGTAATTTCGGTAATCATCTCTGCCAGCTTTTTTTGCTGTAACTGAAAACCCGCAATTGGTTTACCAAACTGTACCCGCTGCTGAGCGTAACGCAGAGCGGTGTCGTAGCAATCCATGGCAGCACCCAAAGTGCCCCATGCTATACCATAACGGGCTTTGCTAAGGCAGCCGAGTGGGCCTTTTAGTCCTTTAACGTTGGGTAAAATATTTTCCTTTGGTACTTTTACATTGTCAAAAACCAGTTCGCCGGTAGCACTTGCCCGCAGGCTCCATTTGCCATGTGTTGTGGGTGTGGAAAAACCTTCCATGCCACGTTCTACAATTACACCACGAATAATGCATTCTTCATCTTTGGCCCACACCACAGCTACCTGACTAAACGGGGCATTGCTAATCCACATTTTGGCACCGTTGAGTATTACATGGTCACCTGCATCTTTAATGTTGGTGAGCATGCCGCCCGGGTCGCTGCCATGGTTGGGTTCTGTTAATCCAAAGCAGCCGAGCCATTCGCCACTTGCCAGTTTTGGTAAATATTTTTGGCGTTGTTCCTCATTGCCGTAGGCATAAATAGGATACATAACCAGCGAACCCTGTACCGATGCGGTACTGCGAACACCGCTGTCGCCACGTTCCAGTTCCTGCATCATAAGGCCGTAGCTAATATAGTCGAGGCCACCGCCACCGTAGGTTTCAGGTACTGTAGGGCCAAAGCAACCAATATCACCCAGTTGTTTTACTATCTGTTGAGGAAACTCGGCACGTTGTGCATAATCTTCAATAATCGGGCTGATTTCTTTTTTTACATAAGTGCGTACCGTGTCCCGTACCATCTTGTGTTCTTCTGTTAAAAGTTCATCCAGTTGGTAGTAATCGGGGCTGGTAAAAAGGTCTTGTTGTGGCATGGAAATTTTTTCTATT
>JAYUTQ010000231.1:0-8652 GCA_043755055.1 Chitinophagaceae bacterium
GCTTCGCTGCCAAATGCCCACCCGGCTGTTAAGGCAGTTTCGCCACAGGCGCCGGTTACAGACGAATTTATGGGCGACGATGCCAACCATAATGGTGCTTTTTTTCTGCTGGATAATTTTAGTTTCATGAATTATTTTGGTGGGCAAAAAAATAGTACAGGAACCGACTATAAAATGATTTTTAACCCACAGATAAAAGATGCTTATCAATACTTTTTAAAATTGGGTAGTGTAAAGAATACCAATGGCGAAAAACTGTATAACAACCAATCGAAAATATGGAATGAATACCTGGAACATGATACTTACGATGCATACTGGAAGGCCAGGAATATACGCACCCATTTAAAAAATATTAAGCCGGCCGTACTCGTTGTTGGCGGTTGGTTTGATGCCGAAAATTTGTTTGGTGCTTTGCGTACGTACGAAGCTTTAGAACAGCAAAATAAAGTAAATAAAAATTATCTGGTTATGGGCCCATGGACACACGGTGCATGGGGACGGCCAACATGGAACAACTTTGGTACATTGGATTTTGGCAGCAATGTTAATACCTACTATCAGCAGGCGGAAACAGATTTTTTTAATTTTTACCTGAAAGGAAAAGGCAGCAACACATTAAAAAAAGCCACTGTATTTAACTCCGGCACCAACGAGTGGAAACAATTAAATGTATGGCCACCGGCCAATATAAAACCTACCGCTTTTTATCTTGGTGCCAATGGTAAATTAACCAATACCAATGCAGCTATAGATGACACTACCAATTATATAAGCGACCGCGCAAACCCAGTTCCCTACATAGCAACTGTGAGTGGCCGGAGGCGTAACGAGTACATGATAGACGACCAGCGTTTTGCAGCCAAAAGGCCGGATGTATTGGTGTACGAATCAGAAATTTTAGAAAATAATATTACTGTGGCAGGCCGTATAACTGCTGATTTGTTTGTATCCCTTCAAGCCATTAACGGCACCATCAACAAAAGGCCGGATGCGGATTTTATAGTTAAAATAATAGATGTATTGCCCGATACAACTGCCAGCCAAAAAGGTGTACAAATGGCCGGCTTTCAGCGGCTGATTAGAGCTGAAGTATTTCGGGGTAAATTCAGGAAGAGCATGGAAAAACCTATAGCTTTTGTGCCGGGTAAAAAAGAGGAAGTGAAATTTTACCTGAATGAGATGGTGCATACTTTTAAAAAGGGGCATAAAATCATGGTGCAGGTGCAAAGCAGCTGGTTTCCTATTACGGATCGTAATCCGCAGCAGTTTATGAAAATCCCCGAGGCCAAAGTGGAGGATTTTAAGCCATTGATGATAAGCATTCATCAGAAAAATAGTAAAATAATACTGCCTGTAACCACTTCGGATTTGTAGTTTGTTTGTCGCATTTAATCATCATTACAATGAGAAAAATAGTTGCCATTTTACTTGTATTGGGTTCTCTAAAAAGCTTAGCACAAAGCACTGCAAACAAGTACCCGATAACCCCAAGGCCACAAAAGTTAGTGCCTAAATCAGGAAGCTTCAATCTGAGTTCCAGTACTGTGTTATTGCTTGAGGATGCCGGCCAGAAACAATCGGCTAATTTTTTAAATGATTACTTAAAACGGTTTTATGGGTTTAGTTTAAAAACAGTTTCAAAAGCAACGAAGAATTATATACGCTTTGGCGTAAAACGTTTACTGATAAAGGGAATGGATGGCAAGTACGATTTGCAGATAACACCAGCATCTATCAATATTTCCGGAGATACATATCAGGGAACGTTTTATGGTGTGCAAACAATTATTCAATTATTGCCGACGGAAACTTCTGCAAAACTAAAAGTGCCTTGTGCAACAATTATGGATCAGCCAAGGTTTGCTTATCGTGGCCTGCACCTCGATGTGGCCCGTCATTTTATGCCGTTGGATTTTATAAAAAAATACATTGATTATATCGCTTATTTTAAGCTCAACACATTCCATTGGCATTTAACCGACGATCAGGGATGGCGGATAGAAATTAAAAAATATCCGGAGCTAACAACGGTTGGCGGCTTTAGAGATGGCACCATCATTGGCCGGTATCCGGGTACCGGTAATGACAATAAATATTACGGTGGCTTTTACACTCAAAAGCAGATAAAAGAAATCGTACAATATGCCAAAGACCGTTTCGTAACCGTTATCCCCGAAATAGAAATGCCGGGCCATGCATCGGCTGCTATTGCAGCGTACCCGCAACTCAGTTGCTTTTCCGAAGAGTCTACCGTGATACCGGGACTTGCATCGGAAGCAAGTAAAATGAAGAAGGGAAAAAAGGTACAGGAAACCTGGGGTGTATTTGAGGATGTATTTAGCCCAACCGATTACACATTTAATTTTTTACAAGATGTGATGGACGAAGTGATACCATTATTTCCGGCTTCCTATATTCATATTGGCGGTGATGAGTGCCCTAAAGAATCATGGAAACGGTCGGCTTTTTGCCAGCAATTGATTTTAGAAAAAGGGCTGAAAGATGAGCATGGTTTACAGAGTTATTTCATCCAAAAAATAGAAAAATATATCAATGCCAAAGGCAAAAAAATTATAGGGTGGGATGAGATACTGGAAGGCGGCCTTGCACCCAATGCAGCCGTAATGAGCTGGCGTGGAGAAGAAGGCGGCATTACAGCAGCCAAACAAGGCCACGAAGTAATCATGACACCCGGCAGCCATTGCTACCTGGATCATAGCCAAAGCAAAAATGAAGACAGTGTAACCATTGGCGGCTACCTGCCATTAGAAACCGTGTACAGCTACGACCCTGTGCCAGCCTCACTTTCCGTAGGTGAAACCAAATTTATTTTAGGTGCCCAGGGTAATATGTGGACAGAATATATGGAGAGCCCGGCCAAGGTGGAGTACATGCTTTTCCCCAGATTAGGCGCTTTAAGTGAAGTGCTGTGGACTTTTAAAAGCAATAAAAATTGGGAGGATTTTGAGAAAAGAATACCTATTGTTTTTGAAAGATTGGATAAGCAAAACATAAAATATAGTCAAGCCTATTTTGATCTGCGAATTAAGGTTCTTCCTACAAAAGATTATGATGGAGTTATTTGGAAAATCCAATCAAAATATTCTAGAAAAATTTGTGAATATTGTTACATACAAACAGAAGAAGAATTTATTTACCAAAGAGACACTATTGAAAAATATACTTTACTGGTACCTGTCTTTTCTAATGATGGCAAAACCTATAAGAACGTAGACAAAATTGAAACGGAAGCCATAAAAAAAGGTGATACGGGACGGATATATCGCAATAGCCCAAAGGACAGTGATACGCTAGTGGAAGTCCTTATAAAATCTTCAAAAAAAATGAAGGTGTCGCAACATTTCCATCGAAGGAAAGGTCCTGAAGTTTCTCAAGACTTTTCCTTTAACAAAGCCACCGGCAAAAAAATATCCCTCACCACCGAAGCTTCCAAAAGCTACCCCGGCAACGGCGCTTTCACATTGGTTAATGGTGTTCAAAACGAAAAAGGTTTTAGCCGTTCAGAAGAGTTCCTCGGCTTTAATGGAAATGATTGTGAAGCCATCATAGACCTTGGCAAAATGGATACCATCAACAAAATAATGGTACATAGTCTGGAACAGCAGGGTAGTTGGATTTACCTGCCCAAATCCATTGAGGTTTTTACCAGTAACGATGGGATTAATTTTACCTCACAACCCATTTATCAAGTAACAGAATCAAAGCCCGGCAACCATGTTTTTACCATTTCTGTACCTGCTATCAATGCCCGTTTTGTAAAAGTAAAAATTAATAATTACGGCCCAATACCTAATGGCAACCCCGGTGCAGGTAGCCCGGCCTGGTTGTTTGTGGATGAAATTGAGGTATGGTGATTGGTTGATTAGTTTATTGGTTGATTAGTGTTATGATGATTCTTGCGCCATGGTTGGTGTCTCACCAACCACCCGATAGTAAGCTACATTTTCAACTGCGATGGCCTCGAAAAATGCAATAGATATTTCAAACAGTCATCAATTTCAGTGTTTGGTGAGGACACCAACCACGGCCTCCTATTTTGATGAATAAATGAAAAGGTGATTGAAATGCATTTCATTACCATCGTCTAATTATCCATTATCCGTTATTTCATTTTTCATTATCCATTATTTCATTATCCATTATCCATTGTCTAATTAACCATTATTCTTTATCACATCATCCATTCTTTCAAAAATTTTCTCCGCCCATTTTGCATATTCTTTTCCCGAAGGGTGCAATAAATCGGCTGCTAAATAATCAGCATTTGTACCGTCCTTTCGCTGGTCGGTGGTGATGTCTATAAATTGAACAGCATACTGATCAGCCATCGTTTTACAAATGTTATTAAAAGCATCTATGGCTGTAGCCACATGCGTTGCGTCGTGGTCTTTGGCAAAAGGCGTAACACCCCAATCGGGTATGGAAACGACCATTATATGTTCCGGTATCTGTTTGGCATAATGCAATGCTTTGCGAAGCAAAAACTCAAAATCTTCTTTAAAATCAGCAGTAGTTAAACCACGGTATTGATTGTTGACACCGATTAGCAGCGTTACAAAATCGTACTGCTCATTGAGGTGGTGGTGTAGTAAATGCTCGGCAAGTTCAAAAGTGGTCCAGCCGGTTTTCGCTATTATTTCCGGAGCAAAAAAATGATGGCCGGCTTTACGCAGCAACTGTAATGTTTGGTAAGGAAAACTTTCATGCAGCGGTACGCCTTCACCAATCGTATAGCTATCACCAAGGCATAATAAAGAGTAATGTTTCATGTTTCAAAGTAAAGCAAATACTACGGACCTTATATGAGCGGTGTCTCAATACCCGGTTCTTATTTTAATCAAAATCGCCGGTGAATCTGCGCCGTTTCTTATCAGCGAAGCTGACGAAGCCTCTTTTACCGATGCCTTTCTGGTATATCTGTAATGAAGATTTTCAAGAATCCAGACGGGTTGCTAATGATAATACCATTAAGTTATAGATCATAAGCGATTGAAAAGCTATTTAAATTCAACCCCGTTAGGGTTGCTTTACACCACGCATTCACTACCCCGGGTTTCACCCGGGGCTATTTTTATTAAACTCCTTCGGAGTAATGAAAATATAAGTAAGCCTGAATGGCTTAAATAATAAAACCCTGGGTGAAACACGGGGGTAATAAAACAAACAACCACAACAATCCGGAAGAGGTTGAACACATCTCAAATTGGTAATCGCTTTTATTTGAGACTTAGGGTGACAATTATAGTTTTTCATCATTTTATAGCAATATCTACTTGCCCTTAGTAAAACTATACAACAGTATACCTGCAGCCACAGCAGCATTCAGGCTTTCGGCATCGCTAAAGCCGGGTATGGTTACGGGGTGATTGATAAAAGGTATCAGACTTGGCCGGATGCCTTTGCCTTCATTGCCAATTAAAATAACGGCATCTGTTGCTGCAGTTACCGTTTGTACAGGTAGCCCGTTTAATAAGGCACCATATACAGGCTTTGTATTTGCTGCAAAAAAATCTTCCAGATTTTTATATATAACAGCTACGCTAAAAATGCTGCCCATGCTTGCCTGCACCACTTTGGGTTGAAACACATCTGCACAGTCGGGGCTGCAGATAATGGTATCCACGCCAAACCAATGAGCGGAACGGATGATTGTGCCCATATTGCCTGGATCCTGTATGCCATCTAATACAAGTATCCTGCTATCGGAAGATGAAATTTTTACCTCTTCCGCAGGCATTTCTATCACCGCCAAAACATCCTGCGGTGTTTGCAGGTTGGATATTTTTTCTAGTTCGAAGGTTTCTGTAGCTGTAAAATATGCGTTGAATTTATTTTTTGTCGCAGCCGCTTGATTGCTCCACCAATTCTCGGTGGCGTATATTTTTTTTACCCATCCGGGTTTGCGGGTTAATAATTCAATAATCAGCTTTGGGCCTTCGGCAACGAATTGTTGGTATTCGGCCCTGAATTTTTTCTGGCTTAAACTTTGGATATATTTGACCTCACTTTTAGGCAGCATAAAATAATTGATTGAAAGCAAATATCAAAGATCGGATTAAGTATTGGTGGATTTTTCCATTTCTTCTATGGGGCTTTATGTCCTGTTCTCCCAAAAATTTTCCTACCGGCAGGCCATTTGTTTTTAAAAGCAGTGTATCGCTTAAAGCACCTGTGGGTGCCGAACAACGGAAGGCTATGGAAATAGAGCTGGGCAACTATTTTGATGACAGCTTAAAGGTGCAAACCCAGGCTGTACTTGGGTTTAAGCGGCCGCTTAACCCGCCCATCTTCGACTCAATGAATATAGACCGCAGCAAGGCTTTTATGAAAAACTACCTCAATTCGCTTGGGTTTTATGCTGCCACTTTCGATACGGTTAAAATAAAATACGACTCATCTAAACCCGGCCAAATACGAACCGACATCAAGTTTTTTATAGATGCCGGCAAGCAAATAAAGTTCGATTCCATTTGGTACGATCTTAAAGTGCCGGAATTGGAAACTTTGGCCAACGATAGCAAAGACAAAGCCCTGATGCGAAAAGGAGAGGGCTACTCCAAACAGGTAGTGGGGCAGGAGCTGGACCGCCTTGTGTCGCTGTATCGCAGCAAAGGCTATTTTAAAATGACGAGGGCAAGCCTTGCAGCAGAGTTTGACAGCATTAATCAGGCATTGGTAAGCCTGGATAGTGATCCTTTTTTACTGATACAACAGGCACAGGAAAGAAGGAAAAACCCAACCGTAGATTTTAGAATCCTGCAGCGGCCCGGAGCAGATACCACTGCTTTTTTAAAATACAATCTTGGTAAGCTTACCATTTTTCCGGAGGCAAGGATTGATGAAGATAAATCCGAATTAATAGCCGATAGCAGCTTGAATAGTTCTTATGGCAGGGGTGGGGTTACGCTACGATATAAGCAGGGCTTATTTACTAACCGGACTGTAAGGCGTTTTAATACAATGGTACCCGGCATACTGTACAACGAGGAGCAATATTATAAAACCGTAAACGCATTTAGCCAGGTGGGTAGCTGGCAGCAGGTGGATGTAAAGGCCAATACTTATATAGACAGCACCGACAGCATTCCGAAAGTGGACATAAACCTGTTTCTTACACCGGCAAAAAAGTATAGTTTCAAAACCGATTTTGAAGGCAGCCAAAACATAGGCCGCAATGCGGTAGATGTACTTACCGGTTCCTTTTTCGGGCTGTCGGTATCTGGTAATTTACTCAACCGCAATTTTGGCCGCAGTGCCATACAGCAGAATACCAACTTACGTGGTGGCGTGGAAATCAGCAGCAAAAGTTCGGGTATTGGCAACAGCATTTTTCAGTCTGTTTTATTTTCAGCAGGCACTACATTTTCTATTCCACGGCTGTGGCCGCCTTTAAAATGGCTGGTAAAAAAGCCCGATGTAAGCCGCACCTTCTTAAATATTGGCGGCGGTTATAACGACAGAACCCGATTTTATACCCTCACCAATTTGAACATAGCGTTGGGTTTTGAATGGAAGAAACGAAATCATATCTGGACGGTTAAGGTACCCAACGTAGAGTTTGTGAACCTTAAAAAATCGGAACGACTGATTAATCTGATTGCCCAAAACCCAAACCTTTCCTATTCGTTTAATCAGGGTTTGGTATTGGGTTTATCGGGTGGCTGGCAGTGGGATATTTCGTACCGCAAAAGGCAAAATCAGAATACCTACGTTAGGGTAAATCTGGAAGAATCGGGCTTGCTTACAGGTGGCTTTATTAAAAAAACACTGCGGTTTTGGAAGGCAGATATGGATGTACGTCATATCATCGTTTTTGCCAAACACAAATGGGCTTTCAGGGCTACGGGTGGGTATGGCAGAAATTATTCCTCGGGAAGAGAAACACTGCCATTTTTCAGGCAGTTTATAGCCGGTGGACCTAATAGTATGAGGGCTTGGCGGCTACGGCAATTAGGCCTTGGCAACAGTTTTGCACAGGATACCGCCACCTTTAAAGACCGGCTTGGAGATATCTACATGGAGCTAAATGGTGAATACCGTTTTAATATTACCAAGCTGATAGGTTATCCCATAGAAGGTGCCCTGTTTACCGATATTGGTAACGTATGGAACCGCTTTTCGCAAAACCCCCTTAAGCCTGAAGATGGTGTTTTTGCCCTTAAATACCTGGCCCGTGACCTTGCCATTGCCGCCGGTTTTGGCATCCGCTGGGATTTTAGTTACCTGCGGGTACGCCTGGATTATGCCTACAAAATAAAAGACCCCGTAAGAGGCGACAACGGCTGGTTGAAACAACTGGAATTCAAAACACCCAACAGCTTCGGCAATCAGGAAAATAAAAACTGGGCTATACAGTTTGGTATTGATTATCCGTTTTAAATGGTTTTTTGGGGAGGATTATTATGGGTAGGAAACGCCATATCTGAAACATCTTTTATTCCTCAATCCCATTACCTGCTTTCATTTCTTTTGCAAACTGCTTTTCAAATTTATTATGTATGGTTAGTATCAAAAGTCCAAATACAATGGCAGAAACGATCAATACCACATTTACAATACCACTTACAGAAAACGATATTCGGATTAAGATAGTTGAAATAATAAACCCTGAGTTGCGAATTACCTTGT
>JAYUTQ010000232.1:0-3769 GCA_043755055.1 Chitinophagaceae bacterium
GGAAGTTCCAGCCGAATTCCCCGGTGGATTAGACGGATGGCGCCGGTATTTGGAACGCAACCTACAATATCCGGATGCTGCACAGGAAAATGGCACACAAGGTGTCGTAAAAGTTCAGTTGGTAGTAGATAGAGATGGTGGAATTTCTGATGTGGTAGCTTTGAATGATCCGGGTGATGGCCTTGCTGAAGAAGCAGTTCGTATCATAAAGAAAGGACCTAAATGGAAGCCAGCCGAGCAAAACGGACGTAAAGTAACTTATCGTTTTGTACAAACTATAACCTTCCAGCTACAGTAATTTTTGTTTCAAAATATGTATTTATCCCCTGGCCTTAGTCAGGGGATTTTTTTATTGGTAAGATAGCTAAGCAGCATACCTGCTTTAATCAACGGGTAGGTGCTGTGGAATTAAAATGAATTTCTTATCTGTATTTTTACCCACTTATGACAGGAACATTATCAGGCTGGGATGATACTATTGTAGCAATTGCCACGCCACCCGGCATTGGTGCAATCGGTATTATCCGATTGAGCGGAAGCGAGGCTATACATATTGCCAATGAACTTTTTACTTCGAAAAATTTATTGTTACAAGCTACCCACACCCTGCATGTAGGGTTTTTAAAATACAAAGATGTATTGTTGGATGAGGCTGTGGTTTCCATTTACAAAAACCCTAAAAGCTATACCGGCGAAGATGTAATAGAAATTAGCTGCCATGGCTCCGCTTATGTAATGGGGCAAGTAATGGAAGCCTGCACAGCCTTAGGGGCAAGAATGGCCAAGCCCGGAGAATTTACCCAACGGGCATTTTTGAACGGCAAACTAGATTTGGCACAAGCCGAAAGTGTAGCCGATCTTATTGCCGCCGAAACGGGTGCCGTACAGCAAACAGCCTTACAACAAATGAAAGGTGGCTTTAGTAAAGACATCAAAGCCCTACGGGAACAACTTATACATTTTGCTGCATTGATAGAATTGGAGTTGGATTTTGGCGAAGAAGACGTAGAATTTGCCGACAGGCAAAAACTGCAAACGCTGGTGGATGAAATAATGCTGAGTGTAACAAAACTCATCCAGTCTTTTGCTTTAGGAAACATCATAAAAAATGGTGTAACAGCCGTAATTGCCGGCCGCCCCAATGCCGGTAAATCCACATTACTCAATGCCATGCTGAACGAAGAACGGGCCATCGTAACCGATATAGCAGGTACTACAAGAGATACCATAGAAGAAAAGTTAATCGTAGGCGGCATCGTTTTCAGGCTAATAGACACCGCTGGGATAAGGGAAGCCACCGATGTGATTGAAAAAATAGGCATCGAAAAATCGATGGAAAAAATTAATGCTGCCAATATACTTATGTACGTTTTTGATGCCAACATCAGCACCGAAGCAGATGTGCTGGGAGATTTGGCACAGCTTGAAAAAAAAGGACAACAGGTAATATTGGTGGCCAACAAAACCGATACCTGCAACGAACAATCGCTGGGCATGCTTAACTACAGCATCAACGAAAGGACGGGCAATGATTATACTATATTTGAAATTTCTGCCCTTAATAAAACCAAAGTAGACGAGCTGATAGCCTACCTGCCTGCCATGGTGCTTTCGCAAAAAATAAACACCGACCAAACCATAGTGGTAAATGCCAGGCACCACGCTGCTTTAAAAAATTGCGAACAAGCCTTATTGCGGGTACAGCAAGGATTGCAACAACAAATCAGCGGCGACTTGCTTGCCCTCGATATTCGCCATGCCCTTCAATCACTAGCCGAAATAACCGGTGAAATACTGCATGACCGTGATATTCTGGGTACGATTTTCGGGAAGTTTTGTATCGGAAAGTAAATTACTGATAATATCAAAAACCTGGCATATAAAGTGATTGAGTTCAAGATTTCTCTACATTATTCGGGTAAATAGCTATAGGATTAAGGCTGACAAACATCTATCTGGATAACCCCAAATCGAACATAAATATCACAACTACTCAAAGGATCGGAAATTTATTGCTCAATTGGGGGCTTCTTTTATGCTTAAGTGAGATTCCTTACAAAAGAACCAATATTTTTTAAGTGGTATTCATTAACCATCCGGACTAAAGGGGCATCCAACATTGATATTTCGTTATGAGTTTAGGTTCCTTTATATGAGTAAATATTTTGGTGCGGCTTCTGTGAAAAACCCGCCCGGAACAGAAGCTTAATTTTAGATAAAAAGTAATTAGACAGATTATCTACATACGAATATGTCATCCATGTTTTCGTTATTCTATAGTTGGAGCAGTAATTCGATCGTAAGGGATTTAGAGAAGAAGACAAAAAACTCTTCTATTCGGGTTTCTTTTATACCTTTATTTAAACCAGATATAATATGGTATCCAAAACCTGCGAATATGCAATCAGAGCGCTTCTATTTGTGGCACAAAAATCTAATGGCGGCACTAAAGTTGCGGTTAAGCAAATTGCCAAAGCAATAGATTCTCCAGAGCCTTTTATCGCTAAGATTTTACAGGAACTTGGTAAGCAGGGATTGGTTTTATCAACTAAGGGCCCTAATGGTGGTTTCTATTTAGATAGTGCAGGCTTAAAAAAAAGCCTGGCAGACGTAGTGAAGGCTATAGATGGCGATAAGTTGTTCACTGATTGTGGGCTTGGTTTAAAATTTTGTTCGGCAAAAATGCCTTGCCCATTGCATAATGAGTTTGTAGAAGTTAGAACCAGATTTAAAACAATGTTGCAGAATGCTAAACTTGGAGATTTTAATTCCTCTTTGCAGCTTGGAGAAAAATATTTAAAACGATGATTTTTTTTGATACAATAAAGGATAAAAAGGTCTTAAATTATGAAGTGTAACTCAATTAATTTTAAAAAAAACTGGCAAAAATGGGTAGCGGCTGCTTTTAATTGTTTGCCATTACCAGTTTTGGCGCAATCTGATGCTTCGTCAGTTGCTTCACCCTCCAGCGATGCTGGCCTTATACTATTGCTGGTGGTTATGTTAATGGGGATTTTGATTGCTGTAATCTTACTTTCATACGAAGCCAGGAAACTTGTTAGTAAAATCCGTAATAAAAAGACAGGAAAAAGTACCCAACAATTTGAAAAGTATCTTAATAACATGAATAGCTATCAGATTGAAAGGGTATTAAAGCTCAAACAACTAGAAAATTCAACAAACAAAAAATCACAAAGTTCAGGTAGTATAAAGGTTGTTTTGATAATGGCTGTTACCGCATTAGGTACAATATTTTCTGGTCAATCGGTACATGCTCAAACTAAAGCGAACGAAGCAGGGTTATTAACAGAAGGCGGTATTTTGATAACGATTACACTGCTCATGATTCCCATACTTGCCGCTATGGTGTTTCTAATTGTAAAGCTGTCCAACATGCTTAGGAAACACCGCACCAGGCAAGATCTTGAGGAAGCAGATCTTTTTGCAGACTACCTGTCTTCCTTAACTGAGCAGGAAGCCACTGAAGCACTGGCAAAGCGAAAAGATGCACTGGACTATAATCTTACCCATCAAGAATTAGCCGGTGATAAAATAGCGGTAGATAAAAAAGGATTGGTGGGAAATATAGAAACAGAAGGGTATATTAATTTTATTACACGTAAAAAAAGGGCGCAGAAACGGCCCAATATCGACCCGCAATTATCCAGGCTTATTTTGTGGTATTTTGGATGTGCCGCATGGTGGTTGCTGTTTGGTACAACTATTGGGGAGTATTTGGGTATCAAATTCGTGGCGCCGGATGTAGACC
>JAYUTQ010000233.1:0-1713 GCA_043755055.1 Chitinophagaceae bacterium
CCAAACTGAACGAAAAAGCATTGGAAGATATAGCTTTGCAGACCAACGGCAGTTACCTGCTGCTAAACGATGCAGGCGATGCTGCCAATAAAATAGCCAGCCAGTTAAATGCTATGGATAAAAAACAAATAAGTGACAGTACACTTACCAATTACAGCAGTTTTTTTTGGGTATTTGTGGTGTTGGCCATGTTATTGCTTACCATAGAATTATTGGTAAACGAAAAGAAAAAAATGACCCAAAGCAAACAACCTGACCTGAAAATGACAGCCATTGTAAATGCATCTGTTAGCGAAACGTTTTCAAAAATAGCATCAGTTGTTTTGTTACTGCTTTGTAGTTTTTCAAACGCATTTTCGCAAAAAGAAAATGAGCTGGTACGAAAAGGAAATGACGCTTACAAGGAGCAAAAATTTGAAGAAGCTGGTAAGCAATACGAAGAAGCACTGAAGCAAAACAATGCCAATAAAACAGCCGTTTTTAACTTGGGCAATACCCAATTTAAAAGTGGCAAATTTGAAGAAGCCACCAAACAATACGAAGCATCATCCGCCAATAAAGCGGATAAGCAGCTGATGGCTAAAAGCCTTTACAATAAAGGCGTTTCGCTTTTAAAACAACAGAAATTACCCGAGGCAATAGATGCTTTAAAGCAATCGCTGAAGGCCAATCCGGTAGACGAAGAAACAAGGGAAAATTTACAAAAGGCCCTTAACGAACAGCAGCAGCAAAAAAAGGACGATAAGAAGGATGATAAAAAAGATGACAAGAAAAAGGATGATAAGAAAGACGATAAAAACGAGCAGGATAAACAAGACCAAAAAGAACAGCCACAGCCCAAACCCAAAATAAGCAAAGAGAACGCCGAACAAAAACTACAGGCCCTTCGCCAGGAAGAAAAAAAGTTGCAGCAACGCCTCAATCAAAAACAAAAAGCGAATACCAAACAGCCGGAGAAGGATTGGTAAGTCAGGGATTGGTAATTGGGGATTAGAGATTTCTTAAATACTTTACGGCCCCTCAGATTTAAGTACTTCATTACAATAAAAAATGGCAAGTTTTACTTGCCATTTTTTGTTTGCTATTCTATAAAATGCTTAGTGCAGGCTGCTATTAATCAGCCTTAAAAATTCGCTTCTTGTAGGCTCATGTTTAAACTGACCACTAAAGGCGGAAGTAGTAGTAACACTGTTTTGCTTTTGTACGCCACGCATCATCATACACAAATGCTTGGCTTCAATTACTACTGCTACGCCCTGCGGTTGCAACGCTTCCTGAAAGGCTTCTAAAATTTGATGCGTCAATCTTTCCTGTACTTGCAGGCGACGGGCAAACACATCTACCACACGGGCTACTTTGCTAAGGCCGGTAATCCAGCCATTGGGAATATAAGCAACATGAGCTTTGCCGATAAAAGGCAACATGTGGTGTTCGCACATGCTGTACAGTTCTATGTCTTTTACAATGATCATTTCGTTTACCGCTTCGTGAAATTTGGCCGAATTGATAATTGCCACAGGATCTTGCTGATAACCTTGTGTAAGAAATTGCATTGCTTTTGCAATGCGTTCAGGCGTTTTTAGCAGCCCTTCCCTTTCCGAATCTTCGCCCAATAATTCCAGGGCCGATTTGTAAGCTACTGATAAGCCTTGTGTAGTTGCTTCGTCGTATTGTTCTATTTTTTTGTAGGCCATCTTTTTAATGTGCAAATGA
>JAYUTQ010000234.1:0-23452 GCA_043755055.1 Chitinophagaceae bacterium
CATAGTTGCAGCCCCAATGCATTTTTTGATACCACACATTTTGTATTGGCATGTGTAGAAGAAATCAAACAAGGCGATGAAATCAGCTTCTTTTATCCATCGGCCGAATGGGATATGGAGCAGCCTTTTGCCTGCCGTTGTCAGGCTGCCAATTGCCACAAATACATACAGGGTGCGGCGCATCTTTCTATGGATGTTTTAAAGAAGTACAAACTCACGGCTTTCATTTCGCAGCAATTGAAAAATCAGCAATAATCCATTTATTATTGCATCATGCATCTTGCTAAAAAATTACTGAACGCCACTTTTACTCAACCTGTTTTTGTGTGGGTATTGGCTCCGCATTTGGTAACCGAAGATGAAAACCTGGATTACTATTACGACTTTACCCAAAGCATAGCCGAATACACCAAAACCTTTGCAGCACTCAATTTGCCATGGAAATGGCAGCCCGTAACCATGCAGAGTTTTGCAGCCATTATTGAAGCCATCGCAGCAACTAAATTGACCCATACACCAATCGTTCTAAACCTTTGCGATGGCGATGAAGTAAATGGTACACCCGGCATTTCTGTAGTAAAACTGCTGGCAGAAAAAGGACTGATGTACACAGGTGCAGACGAATATTTTTACAATATCACCACTTCTAAAATAAACATGAAGCTGGCTTTTGATAAGGCCGGCGTAGCCACACCGCCATGGCAAGTGGTAACGGAAGCATTACCAAACCCGGAAGGAATTTTTGAAAAACTGGGGAAGCCCGTAATAGTAAAACCAGCAATTAGTGGCGGCAGTATGGGTGTGGGTGTAAAGTCGGTGGTGAGCAGTAGCGCTGCACTTACAGAGCAGGTAAAAAGCTTATACGATGGTTACCGTGGGTGGAGCCTTACAAGCGGCGGCATAATAGCAGAAGCATTTATTGATGGGCCGGAGTTTACCGTTTTTATTGTGGGTTCTTACGATCAGCCACAGCTATGCCATATTTATCCGCCGGTAGAAAGGGTGTTCCATCCATCGCTGCCCAATGAGGAAAAATTTTTATCCTTCGACAGGCTTTGGGAAATTTATGAAGCCGAAACGAGTATGCCGAATGAAGAAAATTTTTACGAATACCAAACCCCGGATGCGGCGTTAACAGAATCACTTAAAACCTTGAGTTGGGATGCCTACGTAGCCACAGGAGGGAAAGGCTATACTAGGGTAGATATACGTATGAACAATGTCACCAAAAAGCTATATGTGCTGGAAGTAAATGCCCAATGCGGCATTAGCGAAGATGAAAACTTTACTTCTATTGGTGCCATTCTGCGGTTGGGAAACTATACTTTCAGCGATATGGTAGTAGAGATTCTAAACGATGCTATTGTAAGAAATACCGCAACAAATTACCCTTAAAATAAACCCTTTGCTTCCCTTCCCCTTAGCCCCTTTGCGAAAAACATTATGAAAATCTGTGTACTACAACCCGACTATTCCACTTCTGCCGTAGACTATCAGCACTATGACCCGCAACGGGATTTGAGTGCCCTAATGCCGGAGGCTAGTTTTACTCATGTACTGCTTAATAAATTAACCACCTACAAGCAAATAAAAGATTTAAAACGGCAGGAATATGATGTTTTTGTAAACCTTTGCGAAGGCTATCTGGAGTGGGAAGTGCCTTCCATTGATGTGATTTATACATTGGAATTATTGAACCTGCCATTTACCGGCCCCACATCGTTACTGTACGATCCGCCGAAAGAACTGATGAAATATGTGGCCTATTGCGAAGGCATAAAAACACCAGCTTATGTATTAGTGCAAAATGTAAGCGATGCAAAAAAGGCAGCCGAACAACTTACGTTTCCTTTGTTTGTAAAACCAGCCAAAGCCGGTGATAGCCTTGGCATAGATGCAGGTTCTTTAGTACACGATGCCACGTCATTATTGGAAAAATGTAGTCAGTTGTTACATGAATATGATGAATTGCTGGTGGAAGCATACATCGATGGCAGGGAGTTTACGGTTATGTTGGCTGCCAATCCCGGCCCGGCGAATGGCTGTAAAGTTTTTAAACCCGTGGAGTTTATTTTCCCCGAAGGGAATTGCTTTAAAACCTATGCTTTAAAAACCTCTGAACTACACCCAACCGCTAATATTCCGGTAACAGATATAGTGCTTGATCAACAATTGCGACAGGCTGCTGAAAAAATATTTACAGCTTTTAATGGTGTTGGCTATGCCCGTTTAGACTTTAGGATGAACGCCAATGACGAACTTTTTTTCCTTGAAATTAACTTTACCTGCTCTGTTTTTTATAGCGATGGTTACGAAGGCTCCGCCGATTATATATTAAAACATGATGGCTTTGGACAAGCCAATTTTTTGCGGCATATTATTGCTGAGGGCATTTCCCGGCACGGGGAAAAACAAAAAAAATATGCCGTAAAGGGCAATGCAATAGCCGGTTATGGCATATACGCCACACAAAATATTGCCGCTGGCCAGCTTATTTTTAAAGGGGAAGAAAAGGCCCAACGAATCGTTACCCGCCGGCATGTAGATCAGCAATGGGCGGCTGCCGAAAAAGAAACCTTTCGCCGATATGCTTACCCGGTTAGCAACGAAGTTTTTATACTGTGGGACAACAACCCGGCCGAGTGGGCGCCGCAAAACCATAGCTGCAACCCCAATACAGCCTACGATGGATTAAATGTACTTTCGCTCCGTGCCATCGCAAAAGGCGAAGAACTAACGCTGGATTACGCTTCTTTTTTAGATGAAAATATGGAGCCTTTCCAGTGCCGTTGCGGCTCGGTTAATTGCCGTGGCACCATTACCGGGGAGCCGAAGAATACTGTTACGGAAAGAGAAAAAAATCTGATTGTTAAACCCGGCATATAGTTTCAGGTCATACCGCCGCTTAATGTAGCGGGTAAATAGCTGGTCATTGGGTCATTGGGTCAATAAGTCAATTACTTTTTTGTTATTAAATATATGGGCAGAGTGACCACTGACGCATTGACCAATTGACTACTAATAATATTAAGTTGTGCCTACAGAAAAAACAATTTAAATCAGGGTTTTAATCACACTGTTTATGTCAAGGTTTCAAATTTTACGCAGCCTCATGTTTCGCCACCGTACGCAGTTGGTGCTTACGTATGTGCTGTTTACACTTGAAATGGTGGGCACTTTGCTCCGGCCTTTTTTTCTGGGTATGGCGGTAAACGATTTGGTAAAAGGCAGCTACGATGGTTTGATACTTTTGTGTGTGGTGCATTTTGCTTACCTGATAGCCGGCACCATCCGCCACATGTACGATACCCGTACGTACAGTGCCATTTACACTTCTCTGGTAACCCAATTTTTAAGCCGCCGCTTTGGTCGCAGCGAAGTGTCTAAACTAAGTGCCCACTCTACTTTAGCCCGGGAATTTGTAGATTTTCTGGAGTACGATCTGGTATATGTAATGGAAGCTTTTTACAATATTCTGGGTTCGCTGGTGTTACTCATGTTTTACGATCTTGGTGTAGTGGGCATCTGCTTTGCCGCACTTTTGCCTGTGGTAAGCATTAGCTATATATATGGCCGAAAAATGAAACGGCTCAACAAATTAAAAAACGATGAACTGGAAAAACAGGTGGACGTAATTACCACCGGCGACATTAAAACCATCCGCAGCCATTACAATAACCTGCGTAAATGGCAGATAAAGATCAGCGATAAAGAAGCCATCAATTTTGGCCTTATGGAAATGATGGTGATGGCCGTAATCGGCGTTTCGTTGCTTGTAACTGCCCGTACTTCGGGCCAGGCTTTGCAGGCTGGAGACATTGTGGGTATCTATGCCTACATCCTCAAGTTTGTAAGTGGGCTTGATACGATTCCATATACCGTTCAGCGGCTCAGTTCTTTAGGCGACATTACCCGCCGCATAGAGCTCCAGGAAGAAGATTTTCCTGAAGAAACAGAAGACAGCAAGGAGCCGCTACGGCCAATGGTTGCTACAAAAGTTGCAGAGAAGGTTGTTTGACTATAGCAAAAATTACCTGGCCCAATAGAAATTGCTGCGGCTTTACAACAAGCACAGGTAACACAATCTGAAACAGTTTGGTGTAGCATTGAAAAAAAGGGTTTAGAAATTCAGGCAATAAGTCAAAAACTCTATGACCACCTAAACATCTAAACCCCAAACTGAATTAATCTTCTTTTTTGGCAGCAGCAGGAGCCGGGGCTGCAGTTTTAGCCTTGTTAGGTTTTGCAGGGCGGATATTGCCAAATGAACCTTTAGTAATTTTTCCTTTTTTTGTTTTGATGTCGCCTCTTCCCATGATGTTTATTTTTTTATTTGTTTGATTTTACCCACAGTATCCTGCGGCAGATTGGGGCGAAAGTAAAACAAGCAAGGCACACTTAGGCACCTTGCTTGTTATTTCCTTTTTGCCAGAAGCATTTAGATCTTTCCGGAAAGCTCTTTACCAGCTTTAAATTTGGCTACTTTTTTGGCTTTGATCTTAATTACGGCACCGGTTTGCGGATTGCGTCCGTTACGGGCAGCACGTTTAGATACTGAGAATGTTCCAAAGCCTACAAGGGTTACTTTATCACCTTTTTTTAAAGATTTGGCTACTGCATCTACAAAAGAATCAAGTGTAGCATTTGCCTGTGTTTTTGTAATACCAGCGTCTTCAGCAATTTTGCTGATTAAATCAGATTTGTTCATGGGAAATGTTTTTATGATGGGAACAAATATAGAAGGTTTTGTTTGCGGTCAAAATATTTTATGCCATCACTTATTAACACCCAATCGGCTGAAACCTTTGCGGCATAAGGGTTTTGGCTAAAGGCTGTTAAAACCAAAAATCAGAGGAACCAGAAAGCATATCCCTGTAATGCAGTACCAGCAAAGCTTTCAGAAAATAATTGGCTGAAATACAAGCCCTGCAAGGGTTTCAGCCAATATACATTTTTTTAACACTATCCAAAATGAAGTTTTTATTTTCCACAATTAGTTAACAACCTCCATTAAAGACCGGAAAGCAATAAACTGATCACCCCATAAATCCATAGTTTGTTGCCGCAGTGCCGGCCCGTAAATTTCAATATACCGGTTGTATTGTGCCTTGCTTACGGCATAGTATTGAAATGCATACGTATAGCCTTCCGTTTCGTCTGTTTCCAGCAATCGCAGCACCTGATGTTTTTCAAAGCAGCCGGTGCCCAATATTTCCGGCACATGCACATCCAGCATCCATTGCAGCCATGCATCATGTTTGGCAAGGCTAATTTTTATTGTTACGTTGTAAATTATCATGGTATAAAATGGTTGAAAAGGAAATTAATGGCTCCAAAAATATTCCTGTTGAATGAAAAGGAGCTTAGTAAGTTTGGAGTGGCTATTAAATTTATTTTTATTTAAACCCTTTGATTTAAACAAAATATCAAAAATCAAAAATCATACATCACAAATCAATCTCCATGTCTTCCATTTTATTCGAAATACAAAATAACCTGGCTGTTATTACCCTTAACAGGCCCGAAAAATTCAATGCTTTTAACCGGGAAATGGCACTGGAATTACAGTCGGTTTTAGATGCCTGTGCCATAGACGAAAAGATTCGCTGTGTGTTCCTTACCGGAGCCGGTAAAGCCTTTTGTGCCGGGCAGGACCTTGGCGAACTAACCGGCGATGATGCCCCCGGCTTTGAAAAGATTTTAAGCGAACATTATAACCCCATCATTACCCGAATCAGAAACCTGGAAAAGCCGGTAGTGGTAGCTGTAAACGGTGTGGCCGCAGGTGCAGGTGCCAATATTGCTCTGAGCGGAGATGTAGTAGTAGCAACGGTTTCAGCATCATTTATACAAGCCTTTAGTAAAATAGGATTGATACCTGATAGTGGCGGCACCTATCATCTGCCACGACTTATTGGTTGGCAAAAAGCCAGTGCTTTAATGCTGACCGGCGATAAAGTTACTGCCACCGAAGCCGAACGCATGGGCATGATTTATAAAGTATTTGAAGATGCAGATTTTATAAACGCTTCTATGAAAATCGCTAATACTTTAGCAGCAATGCCTACTAAAGGTTTGGCACTTACCAAGCAGGCATTAAATGCCTCACTTACCAGTAAGTTAAAGGAGCAATTACATACCGAAGACGAACTGCAATATATAGCTGCACATACTTTAGATTACAGCGAGGGTGTAGCTGCATTTTTAGAAAAAAGACTACCCGTTTTCATAGGAAAATAATTTTACCAGTGTTATGCAATTATCCAAAGCCACGAAAATAATAAACCAAATGATGGCCAAAGATGGCTTTACAGCATGGCTTGGTGCCACCCGCTTACAGGAAGGCGAGGGTTTTTGTACACTTCAAATGACCATCAGAAAAGAAATGTGCAATGGCTTTGGAATTGCTCATGGCGGCATCACATTCTCTTTGGCCGATAGTGCTTTCGCATTTGCCAGCAATAGCCACGGGCAACAGGCCGTTTCAATAGAAACTTCTATTTCTCACCTGAAACCCTTGTATGAAGGCGACACAATAATTGCCGCTGCCAAAGAAATAAGCCTAGGCAAAAGTATAGCCGTTTACGAAGTACAAATAACAAAACAAGACGGAGTATTGGTAGCCACATTTAAAGGAACCGTGTACAGAAAGGCAAAAGAATAGGAATTATATTAATCATTTCTTTGCTTCTTTGCACCTCTGCGACTTTGCGAAAAATAATCTCTTACCATGTTCTATCAATTTAACGGCATTAAACCAGTTGCTGACCCTACCGCATTTATTCATCCACAGGCTACGGTTACCGGCAATGTTATTATTGGTAAAAATGTATATATAGGGCCAGGCGCTTCACTACGTGGCGACTGGGGCCAAATCCTCATAGAAGATGGCTGCAATGTGCAGGAAAATTGCACCATTCACATGTTTCCCGGTGTAACGGTTTTGCTACAAGCAGGAGCCCATATAGGCCACGGCGCTATAATACACGGCGCTACTATTGGCCGCAACTGCCTTGTAGGCATGAATGCCGTAATTATGGACAATGTAGTGCTAGGCGACGAATGTATTATTGGAGCATTGTGTCTCATTAAAGCCAATGAAATCATCCCAGGCCGTAGCCTTGTGGTGGGCAATCCATCTAAAATTATAAAAGAAGTTAGCGACGAAATGATAGCCTGGAAAACCGAAGGCACCAAACTGTACCAGCAATTACCAGCTGAAATGTATAACCATTGGCAGCCATGTGAGCCACTAACGGTTCCGAATGAAAGCCATGCCAGCTCTGCACCTAGCTACAAAACCTGGAATGAAACCAAATAATAACCTTATTTTACAATTTAAAATCACATTTATATTTTCACTACTATCAATAAAATTATTTCTTAAAAATAGCATATTGCCTAAATGAGCAAAAGGTATGCATTCTTTGAGGGCGTAAACTTTCGCTTTAAGCTAAACGGGCAGTAATTGATACAATATTTGTATTTAAATATTATTGCTTATCGCAGTAAAACGGTTGGTTCATTATAGCCTCTAATGTAAAACTGATTTTGTGCAATACCCGGCTCTGTAAAAGGATACCGCTTTGAATAAAAGGCCAGTGCGTTGAGTCCGGTTTCGTCTTCGGTAGTTACATAATGCCCTACTAGTTTTACAATGGCCATGTCTTTTAAAGCAATCAGCGAAAGGTTTGTTTGTAACAAACGTTCGTTGTAAAAAATAATCAACTCCTTATCCTCGTAAAATAGTTTTCCGTTTTTTTCTACTACTGTAATCTGGTTCTCTATAAGTTTTTTGATTAAATATTCGTAAGTGTTGGAAGTTTTTTTCAAAGTACTGTCGCCCATTATATCTATCATTATTTCCGAAGTATCTCTAAACAGGCCTTTCGAAAAAAACTGGTTGTATACTTCAGCCGGCTCCAGATTATTATACACACCTGCACCACTCCATGCTATTGGCCTTTCGGCAGGTGCAACGCTTTTTGCACTTACTACAGTATCTGCATCTGTAACCAACATCGAAACATAAGATTGAGCGGCCGGCCTGTAGGCCGAATCGAGCCAGCATTCCGGATGTATGTGCAGCACATCATCAAAGTCGCCGGTCGTAAATCCAAGGTTTATTTCGTTGGTCAGCATCCAGTTATTAATTACAAAAGAACGGTCTGTTTCTACCTTTACCTGTTGTGGTTCGTACATGGCAAAGCCAGCTCCCATCAGGGTTTGCAATGATTTTACTTTTTTGCGGCTGCAATACACTACTTGCCCATATATTCTAAAAACCCTGGGCTGTACCGCAAACCACAAATCGTATTTTCCTCTTGGTATAAACTTAGAAATCACAATATTACCACTGGCTTTTCCATCTATAAGTGGCCATCTCATATTCCAGGTATTGCCACGTTCATTTTTAATAATTACATCTAGTGTAGCTGGTGGCAGTTTTCTTTCTCCAACAGTATACTCCGCCTCAAGCTTTAATGTATCGCCGTTGCCAAGCACATTGGTATTTATGGCTACCCGAAAATCAGACCCCTGGCTAAAGCTGTTGCTGTTAAATAATAATAGTGCAATAAAGCAGGTAAAAAAGTAGCTATTTTTCACAGTTATAAAGATGGTTATTTATTTTTTAGTTAGGCATTACTGAATACAAATATTGAGGGTTTAGTAATTTATTTTTTATACAGCATGGTTTGTAGTGGTGTATATCTTTTGATGCGGAACACAAGCCTGTAAATAATATTGACATTGTATTGCCAGAATAGCAATAAATAAAAAATTAATGAAACAAAATGCTGCTTTAAAAACCCTTCTATTTCTAAAGATTGAAAAGAAATTTTGTGTGTATAGGCCTTATCTACCTTGCCACCAAGTAAACGGTACCATGATCGGTTTCGGCCTGAACTTTTGTACACAGGCCATTTGCGTAGGTGTAATAATTTTTTTTGCCATCAGCCAAAGTAAGTTCGTAGGTGTGTGGGCCGGTACTTTTTATAGCCAAAAAGGCCAGAAAATTTTCGCTGTACACCCTGCTTATATTCAGCGGTTCTCTAAAATAAAGTGTGGCAATGGTGTGGCGTATTTCATCTTTAACCATCGTAGTATCACCATCTATATTCATGCACACATAGCCCAATTGATGTTTTAAAATATTGTTATTTACTTTGGTGCTTCCGTTAACAGTACGTATCAGGGCAGCTTTTTGCAAGAGGCCATCTTTGTAAAGATTGGTTTGGTTGTACACAATTTTAATATTGATAACTACCCAAACTTTTATTTTGGATTCAATGTAAAAAAATTGACCTAATGGCGTATTTGTAAAAGAAGCTTTTAGTGTGCCCACATTGTCGCCTTTACGGATAACGTCGTACATCCTTTCATTTTGTGCAGATGCAGAAGTATAGGTCATTGAAAAAATCAGAACCATTACTGCTGCACGTTTCCACCAATTCTTTATAGTCTGTTTAATAAACATCACGGCATTTTAAAAATTCAATGTAGCCTATTTCAGCACCATTTAAAAATACATTTATGGCCTTTGGCTGGTGCAGTAAAAAATTAAGTTACGCTTAACATTACCTGCCATGCTTCGTTTACCTGCCCTGCATCCAATAATGTTTTTGCGTAAATATGTAGCTCCTTTTCCATTTCATCGGGGCTGATGCTGTAATACTGCACGATTTGTTTTACACGGTTATCGTCGAAAGCAGGGTCTATATGTGGCAATGCAAACACATTGGCAAGCATACCAAGATGATTGCCACTTAGTATTTTACTTGTTCGGATGGCTGCTGGTAAGTTATCTATACCAATGCCCAATTGTGTATTAGGCTTTGGCACTTCAAACACGGCTGCACCGCTTGCCCGGCAGTAGTAATCCTGCCCCATTCTGGCTACAAGGTCTATTTTATGTGGGTCTATCTGTTGGTGTTCGTTTAATACGTCATCGTTAATATGCATCACCAACACTTCGCATATTACCAGATTGCCTGCACCGCCTTCAGTACCGGTTTCTATTACCTGCCGCACTTTACATTCAAGCTGCACGGGGCTTTCTGCCACTCTAAAAGGCTTTACTTTTTGGCCGGGTAGTTTGGTAAACCCTGCTTTTACAAACTCATCCACACCTTTAGCATATTCGCAGCTGCTAAGGCTCATTTGCTGTACCATGGCATAGTTTACCACATTAATTACTACCTCGTTAGTATCGTAAATATTTTGCAGGGTATGCTTTATGGTATTGTCTCTTACTTTACGGCTTGGTGAAAAAATGAGTGTGGTTGGGTTGCTGCCAAACACATTAAAAAAGCTGTACGGGCTTAGGTTGGCATTGCCATCTTTATCTACTGTACTGGCAAAACAGATGGGCCTTGGAGCTACTGCTCCTAAAAGATAGCCATGTAACAAATTCGTTTTTATTTCTCCGGGGATGATGGTCATGTGGATGTAGTATTTAATTGATTTTTACAAACGGTAAAATAAAAAGAAATAGACCAACATTATAACCTGGCTTTGCAAGGCAGCTTTCATTCAGCCATGGTGGTCTTAACAAATATGATTAAAATCCTGAAAATTTTTACTTGTTTATTTCTTTTAACTTACTCACTTTATGGGTGTGGAAAAACGCCTTGCATAAGGTCCGTTCTTAGTTTTAATTTAATTGGATATAATGATACAGAAGTAGATACATTAATTTTACGCACTTATAGTAAAGGGAGCGGTTTTACAAACTTAAAAGATACAGCATTTTGCCAGGTGAGCTACACCAAAAGCAACGACACACTCCGGGTTTCGTTTATTAAGGGTGCGTTTTACATTAATAGTCTATCAGATTATCAAATTTATTTTCCTGGTGTTGGTAAACAATATTCCCTGACTGAAATTAACGAAGAAGTTACAGAGTTAACTTGTTATATGTCATGCCCAAAACCAGGCGAATGCAGCATCGTAAGTTTAAAGGCAAATGGCCAGTTTATGCCAATAAGGCGGAACGAATTTTTCGCAAAAAAATGACTTAAAATTGTATTTTGTAATGAGATGATTATTTTTTTGACCTAATGACAAATGACCAATGACAATCGTCAAATCATCCCTAATATTTCATCCACATACTTCCGTTCGTTACACAGGCGGGGAACTTTGTGTTGGCCGCCCAGCCTGCCTTTGCTGCTAAGCCATTTGCTAAAAGTGCCTGTGGGTAAATGATGCACTAATAACTGCCGAAGGGCTATATCCTTATACCGCTTGGCATCGTAATCGCTGTTGATGGTGCGTAAAGCGGTATCCAGTTCAAAGGCAAATGCTTCCAGATTTTCCGGGGCTTTTTCAAATTCTATCAGCCATTCGTGGCCTCCATTTTGGGCTTCGCTAAAAAATACAGGTGCGGCAGTGTAATCTGTAATAATAGCACCGGTTTTTTCTGTAGCCATTGCAATGGCTTTGTCACTGTTATCTACTATTACTTCTTCGCCAAATGCATTGATGTAATGCTTTAGCCGCCCACTTACTTTTATACGAAAAGGGAAAACGGTAGTGAATTGTATGGTGTCGCCCAAAAGGTATCGCCACAAGCCGCCGGTAGTGCTTATAACAGGTGCATAGTTTTTGCCCGTTACCACATCATCAAGGCCAATGGTTTTGGGATTGTCTTTGCCAAATTCTTCTACCGGCATAAATTCATAAAAAATGCCATGGTTGAGAAATAGCAACATGCCATCTTCATCAGGATCTGTTTGTGCTGAGAAAAAACCTTCGCTGGCATTGTATATTTCCAGGTAGCGGATGGGCTTGCCAATAAGCCTTTCGAACTGCTCCCTGTATGGCACAAAAGATACGCCACCATTGAAATACAGTTCCAGATTGGGCCATACTTCGGCCAGTGTTTTTTTACCGCTCAGCTCTAAAATGCGTTTTATTAAAACCAGCGTCCAGGTGGGTACGCCGCTAATGCTGGTTACATTTTCCAGCATGGTGGTTTTTGCTAATACTTCTATTTTATTTTCCCATTCGTCCAGCAGGGCAATGCTTAATTCCGGGGTGCGGAGCCAGTGCCCCCAAAACGGTGTGTTCTGCATCAGCACGGCACTGAGGTCGCCAAATTTTATATCATCATTAAGGTTAGCTACCTGATGGCTACCGCCAATAACCAACCCTTTGCCTGTTAGCAAATCGCTATCCGGAAAGAGTTTATAGTATAAAGTAAGTGCATCTTTTGAGCCCTGAAAATGGTTCTCATCAAGGCTCTCTTTACTTACCGGAATAAATTTACTACGGTCGCTTGTGGTGCCACTGCTTTTGGCAAACCATTCTACCGGCGTATTCCACAGAATGTTTTCTTCGCCGGCCATCATCCGTTCTATATATGGCTTCAGATCGTCGTATGTGCAAATGGGTACTGCCTGCTTAAAAGCCTTGGTGGTAAATGTTTTATCAAAGCCATGCAGGCGGCCAAATTCGGTATTTTGTGCAGAGGTTACAAGGTGCTGCAGCACATGCCGCTGTGTGCCCAATGGATCACTGATCCACTGGTCGATAGTATTGAGCCGCAAACGGGCCAAACGGCTTATGGCAGGGCTTAGCAGCTTCATAATTGTGTATGCATTGGCGACAAAATACGGAATGAAATTGGAATAAATGCCTGTTTGTAAATAGTTTAGAGCAGCAGAACAGGGCACACTTGCTTTCTGTAACTGTTATTGTATTTTTCTTACTTCTTTTTTTAGCAAATAGCCAGAAGTTATTTGCTCCTTTTTATTCATAAAAGTGGCTTCGTAAAAAGTATTGAATTCCCTTATAATATTGATGGTATCGCCGTGGGTTACGTATGCCTTGCGTTTGGTAGCACCGTTTGGGGCATTGTGGAAATAGGATTTTGCGGCTTCAATTTTTCCTTTTGTTTCATAAGGTTCGCCAAGCTGGTTAATGTTGAAGTTATCCATATTCAGATTCGATATTTCGGAAGCAGGAATGTTGGTTTTTTTCATGGTTGCTTCCGGATTGCCACTTTGGAATGTTACATGATTTTCTTTGGTAAGTTGCCAGTTTTGCAGGGTGGCATTCCAGCTAAAGCCATAAGTATAGCCCCACCGCCAACTGCTGCCACCATAAAATGCCACTGTAAATGCATTGTTTTTAATAGTAATGCTTTCGAAAGGGTCGCCCATCATTCCGCCACATTGTTTACACATTACTACGTTATCGGTGCGTTTGGCAAGCTTTAGTTTGCCGTCTTTTTGCTGTATCAGTACCAATAACGGACGGCCGATACTCATAGCAGTATCGTCAAAGTTTTTATCATCCTCATTTAGATTGTAGATAATTAATACCACATCCGTTTTCTTATCCTTATTAAGATCGCCGAAAGCCGTGTCTTTTATAGCAAAACCCGCTGGCACAAAAGCTTTTAGCTGTTTTACAAGTGCATAATTTTGAGCTGATGCAAAAAAATGAGCAACAATAAGGAATAAAAAAACCAGCTGTTTCATGGCATTAAGATTGTGTAAAAAATAACCTGTTTATAAAGTAAATACCGTGCCATTACGAATTTATAAAGAGTATGATGACCTTTAAAATTCGGCATTAAATTTTCTACTTACTTTAAAAAACTACATGAAAAGTAAAAGAAAGAGAATATATGCTAGTGATAAAAATTATAGCAACCCTATGACAAAAGAAGATGTTGTAAATAGCCCTGATGCCAAAACAGATCAGGATTTTCCGGGTTTTCCTAATGGCGATGCTACATTGGCAAAAATTACCCCTGATACTAAAACAGAAAAAATGCTGGCTTCGGTAGCTATAAAAGATGGGGATAAAATGACCGATAATGAAAAAGCAAATGCCCAAACTATGGCTTCGGGTAAAAAAAAATGACCGCCCTTTTGTAAAGACGGCCACTTTTTTCTTTTTTCTAAACTAAACTAATGAACAAAGCCAACCTCCTGATTTTTAAACAAGGATAACTTTGGAAGCTGTAGGGGGAGGGGTCGAACCTCCACGGGGTGGTTAGCCGCTGCACATCATGATCGGATTGCGAACCCGAACCTAACTAGTGGTCAACCCTAGTCGGTAGTGCTGCAGCACTATCGGCGTTATGCAGTGTTTATTCCAGATTCCCCACCCTCGAGACAAGAGGGCATGTCTGCCAAAAATTTCATCACCCCACAGTGTAAAAGTTTACAATTTTTCAGTTGGCAGTTAGCAATTCTAATAACAGATGCTAACAAAACTGAAGAAGATAAACAAACTAAAAGAGCTTAATAACGCTGGACAGTTTTTGCAAACTGCCAAGTAAAAAACTGCCAATTGGAAAAGCTGTAGGGGGAGGGGTCGAACCTCCACGAAGCAGTTAGCTAAAACACAAAGATTAGTGGTCAATCCTGGTCGGGATCCGGTCCTGTTATTGAAGCAGGGCCGGGCACGGCTCTATGTTTAAGTTTATTCTGTACTCTCCACCCCCGAGACAAGGGGGCAT
This sequence comes from Chitinophagaceae bacterium, assembly GCA_043755055.1. GTDB lineage: Bacteria > Bacteroidota > Bacteroidia > Chitinophagales > Chitinophagaceae > JAZKFT01. The sequence goes on from JAYUTQ010000234.1 coordinate 14,477, forward strand.
GTCTGCCAGTTTCATCACCCTACAATATAGGAGTTATCAATTTTTTTGTTGGCAGTTAGCAATCCGAATTAGAAATGCTTACCACAACTATAAACTATCCAAACTCAAAAGAACTTAATAATAATCGAAAATTTTCCTGCTTGCTAATCACTACTTTCCACTAGCTTTTTTAGAACTTCCGAAAGCAAAGCTGTTATTTCTTGCTTTTTTTCTAAAATTGATTAAAAACGATAAGAAAAACCTGTTAACTTTCCACCTTGTTCTGTTTCAAAAACATTCGTTTGTTATTTGATATTGCAATGTTAAATGAAATGGCGTTATCGTTCCAAATTTTCTAACAAAAATTAAATAACTTTCGAATAATTTCAAATAATACTTAAATTCGTTTGATAAATCACAAAACTCTTCTTCATTATGGCAGGAAAATTAAATCTGGATAAACTGGATTATCAGATCATCCATGAAATGATGGAGAATGCTGAAATATCGTACGCCGACTTGGGTAAGAAACTTTTTGTAAGCGGCGGTACCATACATGTGCGTATTAAGAAGCTCCACGAAATGGGTATTGTAAAAGGCAATCGCCTTGCTGTGGATATAAAGCAGCTCGGTTACGACGTTATTGCGTTTATTGGTATTTACCTCGAAAAAAGTTCGTTGTACGATAGCGTAGCGAAAGAATTACGAAAAGTACCGGAGATTGTACGCCTTAACTATACCACAGGTAATTACAGCATGTTTGCCGAAGTAGTATGTAAAGACATCAGCCAATTGCGTTTTGTGCTGCACGACACCCTTCAAAAAATTAAGGGTATAGAAAGAACCGAGACGCTTATTTCGCTGGAAGAAAGCTTTAGCAGAAACGTGCAGGTAATGCAGTGATTTTTCGATGTCGGATTTCTGATTTCTGATATGATATAAGCCAGTTAATAACAAATAGGGATGGTGTTATTGTCCATTATCCATTAATTCATTATCCATTATACCGCATGTCGGATACTACATTTTCTTTAGTGCCTGTATGGCAAATAATATGGGCGTGGCGAAAGCGGATTGTTGTTTTTGTGGCAGTCGTTTCGATAGCCACTGCGGTAGCTGTTTTCTTTTTACCAAAGTATTATTTGTCTGCAGTAGTAGCTGTTCCCGGCAATCCTTATTTATCGGATAAAGGCCATCTTTTCAATAACAACATACAAGGTTTATATTCTCCCTATGGCAGCGGCGACGAACTGGAAAGGCTTACCGGGATAGCCGAACTGGATACCGTGTACAAAACCATTATAGCCGAATTTGCATTGGTGGCGTATTACAAACTTCCTGCAAATGAACCTGAAAAGTCCCTTTACAAAGCCATAAAAGCTTTACGAGAAGACCTGCGAATACAACAAACAGACAAGGGGCAACTTAAAATATTAATGTGGCATAAAGACCCTCAAAAGGCTGCTGCTATTGTAAACCGTGTGGCCGCTCTTACACAGCAAATAGCCATGGATATGCAGGTGCAGTACAATCAGCAATCGCTTACTAATATTGATTCTGCTATAGTTAGATTAAGAAATTATATACAGGTAAGTAGTAATACTGAAGTTATGGAAAGACAAGGTCAAAAACTGGCCTCTTACATTAATATCGCTGAAGAAATTAAACTTGCCATTGCCAATAACCCCAAAGCTCTTATTATTCAGGAAAATGGTTACGCCTCCGGCAAAGAAGACAAACCCAAAAAACTTCCTGTTGTAGCTGCTGCATTTTTCCTAAGTCTATTATTTGCAGTGCTTACGGCCTTGTTGTACAATAGAAAAAATAACCATGCTTCCGCTGTTTGATCAGCTAAGCAGCCGCAGGTGGTTCCTGCTACATAGTGCTGTATTTGCAGCTGCACTGGCTTATAGTTTATTGCAGCAGTCCTTTTTGTGGATGGCGCTTCCATTTGTTCTTTTACTGGTGCCTGTTTTTATCCGTTACACATATCATTTTTATTTTTTGTTGTTGTTGCTGTTGCCGCTTAGCACGGAGTTAGAAATCAGCCAAACACTTTCTACCGACTTCCCCGACGAAACTTTAATGTGGCTGATAACAGGAACTTTTTTTTTACTGATTGTAAGCAACAAAAAAATGATTCCTGCTTTTGTATTTGGGCATCATTTATTTTGGTTAATCCTGTTATATATGGGCTGGGCTTTAGTATGTTGTGTCTCCTCGGTAAACCCATGGCTCAGTCTTAAATGGGTGATAGCAAAAGTTTGGTACATTATTCCATTTGTATTGCTCCCTTCAGTTTTTATTACCGGTAAAAAAACAATGAACAAAGCCATTTGGTGTCTGGTTTTACCAATGTTGTTGCTCACCGTTCAGGCATTAATCCGTCATAGTTTTTTCAACTTTTCTTTCGAAGGTATTAAGGAAACCCTGTCGCCATTTTTTAGAAACCATGTAGCATATAGCGGTATGTTAGTATGCTTAACTGTGCCAATGGTGGCTGCATATTATTACCATCCAAAAGGCAGTGCGGTTCGTAAGCCGTTGGCTGTAGCCATAGCTGTAAGCCTTGCCGGTATTGTGTTTGCATATAGCCGTGGTGCCTGGGTGGCAGTAATATTAGGCATTGCAGCCTTGTTTATTATTCGTAAAAAAATTATGGGTTTGATGATTGGCATGACTGTAATAATGGTAACACTCTTTAGCATTTGGCTGGTAACGGATAACAACTACCTGAAATTTGGCAACGACCACGACCAAACCATTTTTCACAGCAATTTGGAAAGCCACCTACAGGCCACCATACAGGGTAAAGATGTGAGCAATGCAGAACGCTTTTACCGATGGGTAGCCGGGGCCAGAATGAGTACCGAAAACCTGTGGACCGGATACGGTCCCAATAATTTTTACCCCCATTACAAAAGCTGGACTATTAAGGCTTTTCACACCTGGGTAAGCGACAATCCGGAGCATAGCAGTGTACATAATTATTTTCTGTTGATGCTGATAGAACAGGGCATTCCGGGCCTTGTATTTTTTACCGCACTTTTTTTTGCCATGCTACTGTATGCCCAACATTTATACCATCGCCTGCAGGACAGGTATTGGAAATTTACAGCCATGAGTATTGGTGTAATTACAACAATGATTGGCGGCTTGATTTTTATGAGCGATTTAATAGAAACAGACAAAATAGGTAGCCTATTTTGGCTTTGTGCGGGTTTGCTAATAGTACTTGGCAGCAAAGCCAAAAAAATGGGAGCAGCAGATGATAACTTATACAAGACTGCTGCAATGCCGGGTTGATTGCAAACCCACCAACTAGAAAAACTTCTTGTTAGCCTGAACCTTGGAACTTGAACCTTGTTTCTTTACCTTGCTGCCATGAAGAAAAAACTATTCTTGCTGGATGCTTTGGCACTTATTTACCGTGCCTATTATGCACTTATCCGCAGTCCCCGCATTACGAGCAAAGGAAAAAACACCAATGCTCAGTTTGGTTTCACCAATACCCTCATAGAAATCATCAACAAAGAAAAACCAACACATTTGGCTGTATGTTTTGATACACATGCACCTACAGAAAGACATACCGATTTTACAGATTATAAAGCCAACCGTCAGGAAGCACCGGAGGATTTGCTGGCTTCCTTACCGGATATTAAAAAAATTATTGAGGGCTTTAATTTACCTGTCGTAGAATGCGATGGTTACGAAGCAGATGACATTATTGGGGCTTTGGCCAAACAGGCTGAAAAAGAAGGCTACGAGGTTTTTATGGTAACGCCGGATAAAGACTACGGACAACTCGTAAGCGAAAATATTTTCATGTATAAGCCACCGGCTTATGGTAACGATAAAGAAATATTAGGACCCAAAGAAGTGTGTGAAAAATGGGGTATTAAAGATGTTAGTCAGGTAATAGATATTCTTGGCCTGATGGGTGATAGTGCCGACAACATACCCGGCATACCCGGCGTGGGTGAAAAGACGGCAGCCAAACTATTGGCACAATACGAAACCCTTGAAAATGTATTGGCAGACGCCGACAATATAAAAGGCGCATTGGGAGAAAAGATACGTAAGGGAAAAGACCTGGCCATTATGAGTAAAAAGCTGGCCACTATTATTCTTGATGTGCCATGCGAATTTCATGAAGAAAATTTCAGGCTAAAGGAGTTTAATAAAACAGCATTAGAAGAGGTATTTACCGAACTGGAATTTAAGACCCTGGGCAAAAGAATATTGGGCGAAAACTTTAATGCCTATAACAATACCGCAGAAACAACGGCACCACCCGCAGCAGCACAAATGGATCTTTTTGGTAATGCTGTAGAACAGCCCGAGGCCAAAGCAGTAGTAACTAATGAAGAAGATACGCCAGAAAGAAGTGGCATTGCTGCCGATAAAAACATTGGCAATACACTACATGAATACCATTTGCTGGATACGGAAACTGCTATCCAAAATTTTGTAGCAGAAGCCATTTTGCAAATGGAAATTTGTTTTGATACTGAAACAACAGGCCTCGATGCCAACGCTTGTGAACTGGTAGGATTAAGCTTTGCATACAAAACAGGCGAAGCATATTATGCCCCATGCCCCACAGACCAGGACGATACCAAGGCGATGCTACAATTATTTAACCCGCTTTTTGATAAAGCAGATATTTTACTAATAGGACAGAATGTAAAATACGATTTGTTGGTGCTAAAATGGTATGGTATAGAACCTAAAGGAACGGTGTACGATACCATGCTGGCACATTATGTAATAGAGCCGGAAGGCAGGCGCAGTATGGATTTACTAAGTGCCCAATACCTTAGTTACGAACCTGTGCATATAGAAGAATTGATTGGTAAAAAAGGGAAAGGGCAGGGCACAATGAGGGATGTGGAAGTAGAAAAGATAAAAGAATACGCCGCAGAGGATGCCGATATCACATTACAATTAAAACATGTATTTGAACCACTGGTTAAAAGCCGGGAAGTAGAAAAGCTATTGACCGAAGTGGAAAACCCGTTGGTAAAAGTACTCACCAACATGGAGTTTGAAGGCATACGTGTGGATATGGAATTTTTGCAGGAATACTCTAAAGTGCTGGAGAAAGATGCAAAAGTTTTTGAGGACAGTGTGTACGAACAGGCGGGTGTAAAGTTTAACCTGGCTTCGCCAAAACAGTTGGGCGAAGTGCTGTTTGATAAAATGAAAATAGACCCCAAAGCAAAAAAAACCAAGACCGGCCAATACGCAACCGGCGAAGACGTATTATTAAAATTAGCCAAGGAAAATAAAATTGTGGATGATATATTAGGCTTTAGAGAACTCACCAAACTAAAAAGCACTTATGTAGATGCACTGCCCGTTTTAATTAATAAAAAAACAGGCCGTGTGCATACTTCTTATGCTCAGGCGGTGGCAGTTACAGGAAGGCTTAGCAGTAACAATCCGAACCTGCAAAACATACCGGTACGTACCGAACGTGGCAGGGAAATCCGTAAGGCATTTGTACCAAGAGATGCCAACCATGTGCTGATGAGTGCCGATTATTCGCAGATAGAATTACGAATCGTAGCGGCCATTAGCGGGGACCCAAATATGTGCGAAGCATTTAAAACAGGAAAAGACATCCACACCGCCACCGCGGCAAAAGTTTTTAATGTAGAGGAAGCCGCTGTAACCAAAGAGATGCGGTATAAGGCCAAGAGTGTAAACTTCGGCATCATTTACGGGCAAGGTGCATTTGGTTTAGCAGAGAACTTAGGCATCAGCCGTGGCGAAGCCAAAGAAATCATTGATAATTACAAATTACAATTCCCCAACATACAAAAGTACATGGACGAAACCATCAACTTTGCAAAAGAGCATGGCTATGTGCAAACACTGCTTGGCCGAAAACGCTGGCTGCGGGATATTAACAGCAGCAACTTTACCGTTCGTGGTTTTGCCGAACGCAACGCTATTAACAGCCCCATACAAGGCACCGCTGCCGATATGATTAAACTGGCCATGATAGCCATCAGCAAAAAAATCGAAAGCACAACCCTCAAGGGCCGGATGCTGCTGCAGGTACACGATGAATTGATTTTTGATGTACCGAAAGATGAAGTAGAAGCCTTTAAGCCATTGATTTTATCGGGTATGCAAAATGCATTGGTGCTGCCTAACGGTGTGCCTACTGAGGCAGAGGTGGGCGTAGGTGAAAATTGGTTGGCGGCACATTAATTGTATCGGTTCGGTTAAACTAAGTACCTTAATTGATTAAATTGTATCCATGGAAAGAAGCGAAGTAGTTGAAAAGTTACGTGCCGTAAAGCCTTTACTTCAAAAAAAGTACAGTATAGCCGAGCTTGCTTTATTTGGGAGTTATAGCCGAAATGAACAAACGGATAAGAGTGATATAGACATTATGGTAAGCCTTACCGATCCACTGGGTTTTCGGTTTTTAGATATGGTGTACGAATTAGACAACTTGTTTGATAAGGAAATACAGGTGGTGAGTAAAGCTGGCATCAAACCAAAATATTTTGAAGCCATAAAACCCGACCTTATTTATGTCTAAAAGAGAAGATATTTTATTAAAGGATGACATAGTCTCTTCGCTAAAAGCCATTCTAACGTATACAAAAGGCATGAAGTACGAAGACTTTCTGGAAAGCCAGATTACAATTGACGCCGTTTTGAGGAACTTTGAAGTAATTGGAGAGGCTGCAAACTACATTAGCACTGAGTTTAAGTTGGAACACCCACAAATTGAATGGCGAAAATTAACGGATTTTAGAAACCGTTTAATCCATCATTATTTCGGTATTAGTTACAACATTGTTTGGGAAGTTATTATTAAAGAGGTGGTGGATTACCTAGATTTTATCGAAACAATCGATTGATAACATGCTCTCCTCCAAAATCACCAACTTCCTGTTTCACCTGCAACTCCATACCCTGCCGCCGGCGGGAATAGAAACGCTGTTTCCATTTGCTGAGGAAGCTACAACACAGTCCTGTAAAGCATTCTACGAGAAATATTACAACGATAACCATCCACGGTACTGCATCATTGGCATTAATCCCGGTCGGTTTGGTGGTGGTGTTACGGGCATTCCATTTACAGATCCTATCCGGTTGCAAAACGAATGTGGCATCCACAATAACTGGCAAAAAAAGCAGGAATTGTCCAGCGTATTTGTGTACGAAGTAATTAAGGCTTTTGGCGGGCCGCAGGCATTCTACAATAAGTTTTACATTACATCTGTAAGTCCACTTGGCTTTACAAAAGATGGTAAAAATGTAAACTATTACGACGATAAGGAGCTTATCCAAACTATAAAACCCTTTGCCGTAGATTGCCTTAATTTACAACTCGGTTGGGGAATGCACCGTACTACAGCCTTCTGTTTTGGTGATGGAAAAAATTATAAATTTCTTTCTCAATTAAATAAAGAACACGGCTTTTTTGAACAACTAATTTCGCTCCCACATCCAAGGTTTATTATGCAGTATAAATTAAAGCAAAAAGAAATGTACATTGACAAATACCTTGGGGCGTTTGGGGTGTAAGGGTATTTTCCGCTTTTGATTCAACAACATTTTTGTACTACTGTTATCGCATTACCTTGTACCACTATGCGTTTCGATTTCAATTTTTATAGTTCCCTGCTCCTCATCTTTTTTGTACACGGCCTTGTGTACGCCATACTTATGTTTCGCAAAGGAGTTATCAACGAAACAATTTCTGATAAATGGCTGGCTGTTTTTCTACTACTCTGCATTTTTTACATTGCCCCATGGATGATTGGCTTTGCAGGCTGGTACGATAACCAACCCTACCGGGACATCCTGTTTTACGTACCGTTTCAGCACCTGTATTTTATAGGGCCGGTGGTGTTTTGTTATGTACAGTCGCTGCTCAATCCTTCTTTTACATTTTCTAAAAAAACGGCCTGGCATTTTGTACCCGGCCTGTTGTACCTGTTGTTTACGGTACTAATGTTTATTACAGACAAACTGGTGTTGAAGAAATATTACTTCCTGGCCAACGGTGCAGATCCCGACTTTGACACATGGTACCAATACACAGGTTTTATGTCTATGTTAGTGTACTTCATTTTATCGCTGCGGTATTATAACCTGTACCGTAAAATGATTGTGCAACTAATAAGCTATGCCGGTCAGGTATCTTTCCGGTGGATACGCAATTTCCTTCTGGCTTTTTTACTAATGCTCATCGTTCGGATAGTTTTTGATTTACTGATAATCGTCTTTCCTGCACTAGGTAATTATTGGGGCACATGGTGGTATTACCTCAGCTTTGCAATTATTTTTTATTACATCGCCATCACCGGCTATTCCAATGCCATTGAGACCAAACTGGCTTTTAGGGTGCAGCATTTGCTCACATACAAACCGCAATTATTACTTCAGTACCAACCCTTGCCACAAGCCGGCACCAACAATATTACCGAGGATGCAGTTTTTGAAGAAATGGATACCCTAACATCCAAAACCAATTTTGAAAACAGCTTTCCGCTGCAGGATTGGAAGCTGCGGATTACAGAGCTTTTTACCACCCAAAAAATGTACGAAGACCCGGAACTAAGCCTCACCGATCTGGCCAGGCAATTACAAACAAATCCTTCCCAATTATCCAAAATTATCAACCAAGGTTTCAGCCAAAATTTTAATGATTTTGTAAACGCCTACCGTGTTAAGGCCGTGCAGCAAAAATTACGGAGCGGCGAACAGCAAACCCAAACTTTACTCGGCATTGCCTACGATTGTGGTTTTAACAGCAAGGCCACTTTTAACCGGGCGTTTAAAAAAGTAACCGGCGTTAGTCCGAAAGAGTGGACAGCAAAGAATTGCCCTGCTTCTTTTTAAATTAATGTTAATCAATTGATTATATAAAGTTAAGCCGGCTCAAATTGTATTGGGCCGGGTATTGGTTTATTGAGACCTGTTTAATAAGTCTCATATCATCTTTTGCAGCGACAAGCGCTG
>JAYUTQ010000235.1:0-1711 GCA_043755055.1 Chitinophagaceae bacterium
ATTTTGATGTAAATATTGACCAGATCAATAAGCCGGAACGGGTACTGGTAGATAGGGTAATCCACCGCCGCTGGGCTATTTTCTGGCACATGTATTTATTGCAATTACTAATTGCCTTCAAAAAAACGACGAAAAAAAAGCAAGTGATAAGGGATAGTATTTTTCCAATACACCCAGTCGTGCCTGCCGGGGCGTTCGGTATAATCGTGGGGTATTTTTAGTTGTAGCAACTTTTCATTCAGCCGCCGGTTTCCTTTTATAAAAATATCATCAATGCCGCAGTCGAAAAATATTTTGAGCGAATCTTTTGGGTATTGCTCCACCAGATTAATGATAGAATAATTGTTCCATGTACTGATGCTATCACCAATCCGTTTGCTGATATCAAATCTGTTTTTTGATTCAAACAAGTCTACACCGCCGCTCATAGAAGCTACGGCTCCAAAAATATTGGAATGATGAAATGCCAGCCAAAAAGCACCATGCCCACCCATGCTAAGGCCCGTTATTGCTCTGTGCTTACGATCGGCTATGGTACGGTAGGCAGAATCGATAAACGCCGGAACTTCAATGCCCACATGGGTTTCGTATCGGTAATTGCTATCAACCGGGCTATCGAAATACCAGCTACCATACGCACCATCGGGGCAAACAATGATGCAGTTATACTGGTCTGCATACTGCATCAGTAATGGTTCTTTTATAATCCAATTACTGTATTTGCCACTCCACCCATGTAGCAGGTACACTACAGGAAAACGGTTCTTTTTCCTTTTATGAGCATCAGGTTTTATTACTACACACTGAATGTTTTTGTGCATGGCCGAACTGTAGATAGCAACAGTATCTACTTTGCCGGCACGGCTATTCACACTTAAAAATAAAGGTAAAAAAAAGATAAGAAGGCATTTGGAAAACCGAAGTTTTAAGTTAGTAGATTTCATGTGGCTCGTTATTTTATTAGCTGCTGCAATAAAAGTAGAAATTCCTTTCGGGGAATCATTTTTGCTCCCAGGCTTTCAAGGTGCGGGGTGTACACCTGGCAATCAATTAGTTGAATACCTTGTTGTTTCATAGCTTCCACAGCAGTTATAAATGCGGCTTTGCTGGCGTTGCTCACTTTGCTAAACATGCTTTCGCCAAAAAAAACATGGCCTGTTTTGATGCCATAAAACCCACCTGCTAATTCGTTGTTTTGCCATGCTTCGTAACTAATAGCATGACCTAACTGATGCAATGTATTGTAGGCCTGTACTACGTCTTCATTAATCCAGGTGCCGTCCTGGCCTTCCCGTTTTGCCAGTTGGCAATTGCGGATTACCTGTAAAAATTCTTTGTTGGTGGTAATGGTAAAATCATTTCGTTTCAGCACCTGTTTCATGCTTTTGCTCACCTTAATTTCGTTGGGGAACAAAACAAACCTCGGGTCAGGATTCCACCAAACGGGGAAAGAGCCTTCGTACCATGGAAAGATGCCGCTGCGGTAGGCCAATAACAATCTTTCCACACCCAAATCTCCGCCCATGCATAGCATACCGTCTTCATCGGCATCTTCGGGTGGCGGAAAAACAAGTTTATTAGAAAGTAAAATCACATGCTGGATGTTGGTACAAAATGAAATTAAGGAATCGGATTGAATGTGCTGAAGTTGCTGCAAGCTAGGTACATTAAAAAAACGTTTTTGGTTCTCACTTGTATGGATGGACTAAAG
>JAYUTQ010000236.1:0-1710 GCA_043755055.1 Chitinophagaceae bacterium
ATTGGTGAATATGTGGGTATCAAATTTGTTGCACCGGATGTAGACCATGTCAGTTGGTTGAGTTTTGGCCGGCTACGTCCTGTTCATACCAATGCTGTATTTTGGGGTTGGGCATCGCTTGCAATGCTTGGGTTAGGGCACTACATAGTTCCCATGGTAAGCAATACTTCTTTGGCAAGTATTAAAAAAGGTTGGTATACACTTTATCTGATAAATGCATCAGTTGTTCTGGGTACTATATTTTTAATGGCGGGTATCAATAATGGTGGCGGCGAGTACCGGGAATACATTTGGCCGGTTATGATATTATTTGGCATCGGGTTAATACTCACCCTAATTAATTTTATTCAAACTATTGCCAAACGAAAAACAAAGGAAATTTATATTTCGAACTGGTACATTGTTTCTGCCATTATGTTTGCTATTACTATTACCGTTGTAGCCTATGTTCCCAATTGGCAGGATGGTCTTGGAGAAACCATCATTCAAGGCTATTATATGCATCAGGGCGTAGGAATGTGGTTTATGCTTTTTACATTAGGTGTAGTTTATTATATGCTGCCTCAGCAGTTAAACAGGCCTATCTATTCTTATAGCCTCGGTATACTTGCTTTCTGGACACAAATTTTATTCTATACGCTAATTGGTACACACCATTTTGTTTTTAGTTCCATCCCCTGGTGGTTACAAACAGTGGCTATTGTAGGTAGTGTGGGTATGGTAATTCCTGTAGTAGCCGGCACTACTAATTTTATTATGACCTTTAAAGGAGCCTGGCATAAAGTTTCCGGCAGCTATACCCTTCCTTTTTTCCTGGTAGGCATTATTTTTTACTTTACCGGGTCGCTACAGGGAACAGCAGAAGCATTTCGTTCTACCAACCTGATGTGGCATTTCACTGATTTTACCGTGGCGCATTCTCATATTACCATGTACGGTATTATTTGCTTTTTTTTATGGGCAGGTATGTATGCGGTGATACCAAGGTTAACCAGTAAAGAAGCACCTCAGATAACAGTGGGTGCACACTTTTGGTTAGCACTAATTGGCCTTATGTTTTATGCGGTACCGCTGATGATTGGTAGTACATTAAGGGGGCAAATGTGGATAGCCGGAAAACCATTTATTGACTCCGTGGTACACATGGCCCCATACTGGTTATGGCGGGCTATTGGAGGCAGCCTGATGTGGTTATCGCATATTTTCTTTGCTTATAATTTTTATAAGATGATCAGCAAGCATGAAACGGTGGATGTAAAAGAAGCAGCACTGGAAAAACTCATGCAACAAATACCTCAGCAATAAAAAATATTCAATTAATTTTTATATAGCACAAATGGAATTTTTCAATAATCATAAAAAACTTTTCAGAACAGCCTTCTTTTTTTTTGTTGGGTTAACGGTGTTGGTTGCCATTCTTCCTGCACTCAACAATCAAAAGAATAACCGGCCCTTGCCAGGGGCAGAAAAATTAAGTGCTGATGCGGTAAAAGGTAAAAATATTTATATAGCCAATGGTTGCGTAGGCTGCCATACGCAGCAGGTACGCAATGTAGATATAGATAAGGTTTGGGGTACAAGGCCTGGCATAGCAGCAGATTATGCAGGCATACATCGTACAGACATTTGGCGCAATACGGCCACACTAATGGGCACTGAACGAACAGGGCCCGACCTTACCGATATTGGTAATCGGCAGCCGAGTAAGGA
>JAYUTQ010000237.1:0-3754 GCA_043755055.1 Chitinophagaceae bacterium
TCACCATTGCAATTCAAAAATCGGGTCGTTTGTACGAGGACTCTATTAAGCTGCTGAAAGAGTGCGGCATTGATATTAAAAACGGCATGAATAAACTAAAAGCTGAGGCCGAAAATTTTCCAATAGAAGTTTTCTTTTTAAGGGATGATGATATACCGCAGTATGTAGAAGACCGTGTGGCTGATGTGGGTATTGTAGGAGAAAATGTGCTGTATGAAAAAGAAAAAGAAATTGTAATCGTAGAGAAGTTGGGTTTTGGAAAATGCCGCCTTTCAGTAGCTGTTAAAAAGGGCGAAATTTATACAGGCCCCGAATTTTTGCAAGGAAAAAGCATTGCCACCAGTTACCCTGTTTTGGTGCAGCAGTTTTTAGATAAAAATAACCTGCAAGCCGAAATACATGAAATTAGTGGCAGTGTAGAAATAGCCCCTGGCATAGGTTTGGCCGAAGCCATTGTAGATTTGGTAAGCAGCGGTAGTACCCTGTTTATGAACGGATTGAAAGAGACCGAAGTGATTTTAAAAAGCGAAGCGGTACTGGTTCGCAACACCAATCTGCACCAGGAAAAACTGGATATTTTAGAAAAATTATTGTTCCGTATCCGTTCGGTAAAAAAGGCAAAAAACAACAAGTACATTTTGCTCAACGCTCCTAACGATAAGTTGCAGGACATCATCGCAGTGCTGCCCGGAATGCGCAGCCCAACAGTGCTGCCATTGGCACAAGCCGGCTGGAGCAGCGTACACAGCGTATTGAATGAAAACGATTTTTGGGAGATCATAGAACAACTGAAATCCGCCGGTGCTGAAGGTATTTTGGTGATACCGATTGAGAAGATGATAGTGTAGGATTTAGTGATTAGGGGTTGGGTATTAGTTAGCGACCAATATGGTTCGCTTTTATTCAACTACTTTATTTACTAACCCAAGGCTTCAGCCTTGGGCACTTGCCTAAAACATAAAGTAACAACGAATAAACCATGCAAATTTTTATAAACCCAAACAAAGCCGAATGGCCGCAAATTATCCAACGTCCAACGATGGATTTAAGTGTGGTTTTAGATAAGGTGAAACCTATAATGGCCGAAGTAAAACGTAATGGTGATGCGGCTTTACGCCAATATGCTTTACAGTTTGACGGAGTGGAATTGGATATTTTAGAGGTGACCGAAGAAGAAAAGATGGCTGCCCAAAGCCTGGTCAGTGAAGAACTGAAAAGGGCCATACAGCAAGCGGCTAACAACATTACCATTTTTCACAAACAACAACAAACTCCGGTAGCAATTGTGGAAACCATGCCCGGCGTACAATGTTGGCGTAAAAGTGTAGGAATTGATAAAGTAGGCTTGTACATACCCGGCGGAACGGCGCCCCTATTTTCAACATTATTGATGCTGGCTATACCGGCAAAGTTGGCAGGTTGTAAAGAGATTGTGCTCTGTACCCCGCCACAAAAAAATGGAGCAGTACATCCTGCAGTTTTATTTGCTGCAAGTATTACTGGCGTAACCAAAATTATTAAAGCTGGTGGTGCACAAGCCATCGCAGCTATGGCTTATGGTACACATACGGTTCCGCAGGTATATAAAATTTTTGGTCCGGGTAATCAGTTTGTAACAGCAGCCAAACAGCTGGTTCAGTTAGATGGTATTGCCATCGACATGCCGGCAGGGCCTAGCGAAGTATGTGTGTTGGCAGATGAAACCTGTAACCCTGCTTTTGTAGCAGCCGATTTGCTTAGTCAGGCTGAGCATGGTGCGGATAGTCAGGTGCTTTTGGTCAGCAGTCAATTGTCATTGGTCAATAGTGTGGAAGAAGAGATTGCAAAACAATTGGCTGTTTTACCACGTATGGAATTTGCAACAAAAGCATTGGAAAATAGCCGGGCAGTGGTAATGGAATCTATGGATGATGCCATTGCGTTGGTTAATGATTATGCTGCCGAACATCTTATCATCAGTTGTAAAAATGATGAAAAAATTGCAGATGAAATTACCAATGCCGGTTCTATTTTTCTGGGAAATTATTCGCCGGAAAGTATAGGCGATTATGCAAGTGGAACCAACCATACATTGCCTACTAACGGTTATGCAAGAATGTATAGCGGTGTAAGTATAGATAGTTTTGTAAAGAAAATTACGATGCAGAAATTGACTGAGACAGGATTGAGAAATATTGCCCCAACGGTAATAGAAATGGCCATGGCAGAGGGTTTGCAGGCACATGCCGAGGCGGTTAGAAAAAGGTTGAACCAGAATTAGACATGATTTTTCTGATTAATGGCTAATTGAAGAATTTTCAACATCTTCAGAAACTGCATCAGAATAATCCGGTTAATCTTGTAATAATCATGGTCCAGAAAAAATAACAACAATGAGTTTCGAATTAGAAAAATTTATCAGGCAAAATATTAAGAATCTAACGCCCTATTCATCTGCAAGGGATGAATTTAAAGGTGAAGCTTCGGTGTATCTGGATGCAAATGAAAATAGCCTGGGTTCGCCTACGCTTAAATGGTACAACCGATACCCGGATCCGATGCAGTGGAAGGTAAAGGAAAAACTGAGTGCCATTAAGGCTTTGCCGGCCAGGCAAATGTTGTTGGGCAATGGAAGCGATGAATGCATTGATTTGCTATACCGTGCATTTTGTGAGCCGGGTCAGGATAATGTGGTGGTTGTGCCACCCACTTACGGCATGTACGAGGTGAGTGCCAATATTAATAATGTAGAACTTCGCAAAGCACCGCTGCTGGATGATTACCAACTGAACCTGGCTCATATAGAACAGTTGATTGATACCAACACAAAAATCATTTGGCTATGTAGCCCAAACAATCCTACCGGCAATAGTTTGCGAAGAGAAGATGTAGAAATGGTGCTGAATAATTTTGATGGATTGGTTGTGGTGGATGAAGCCTATATCAATTTTTCCAAACAAAAATCCTTTACCCGTTCGCTGGATGAGTATCCGAATTTGGTAGTGATGCAAACGTTGAGCAAAGCATGGGGATTGGCAGGTTTACGGTTAGGAATGATGTTTGCGTCAGAAGCTATTATTAACGTACTTAACAAAATAAAGCCACCCTACAATATTGGTCAGCATACACAGGAAATTGTGTTACAGGCTTTGGATAATCATGCTCAGGTAAATGACATGATTCATTTGATTGTAGATATGAGAGATGCGCTGGCAGTGGTGTTTAGCGAAATGCCTTTGGTGCAACATGTATATGAAAGCGATGCCAATTTTTTATTGGTAAAAATATTGGAAGCAAAAAAGGTGTATGCATTTTTACTTATTAAGGGCATTGTAACAAGAGATAGAAGTAAGGTAATGTTATGCGAAGATTGTTTGCGGATAACCGTGGGAACGGAGGATGAGAATACGAAATTGGTGGATGCATTGATAACCTATGCAGATAGCCTTTTGGCAAATCAAAATTTATAATTTATAATAAAAACTGGCCCTATGAAACGCATACTTTTTATAGACCGAGACGGTACTTTAATCAACGAAGCTCCACCCACTTATCAGTTGGATAGTTTTGACAAATTGACTTTTTATCCGGATATGTTTTTTTACATGCGTAAGATTGCAGCCGAGTTGGATTACGAATTGGTAATGGTGACAAATCAGGATGGATTGGGTACTGACATCTTTCCGGAAAACACTTTTTGGCCGCTGCAAAATTTTGTGATGAAAAGCCTGGAAAACGAAGGTATTTACTTTAGTAAGGTATTTATTGATAAAAC
>JAYUTQ010000238.1:0-8591 GCA_043755055.1 Chitinophagaceae bacterium
GTATAAAACCATATATGCAACTAATGTGGGATACTATGCAGGCAGGTTATAAAATTCCCGGTCTTGGCGTTTTAAATTTTGCTCCGGAGCAAATAAGAATGAGCCAGGTAATATTGAAAAATGATACCATGTATTTGTCGCTAGGGTTAAGTGCAAGGCCATCACTAGTTGACAACATACCTGCCAATAACAGGACGCTATTGCCTAACCTTTCTGACTTTAGTTTTAAAAACGGATTCCGCATTTTTACCAAATTCCACTTGCCTTACGACAGCCTTAATGGCATCATCAACAAACAAATGGCGGGTACCATTATACCCGTTGGCAGTGGTTTGTTTAAAAGAAATATTCGTGTAGATTCTGTAAGGCTGCTGGGTGGTGGCCGTAAAATGTATGTGCAGGTATACCTTTCAAAAGGCATAAAAGGTGTAGTGTATCTGGAAGGGAAACCTAATTGGGACGGGGTCTTGCAGGAATTGAGAATGGATAGTCTGGAGTTTCATATGAAGAGTAAACAACTGCTGGTGCGTACTGCAAGCTGGCTAATGGATGGAGCCATTGAAAAGAAAATAAAGGAAGTTTGTAAGTTTAAATTAGCCGACAGAATGCGGAGTATGCAATACCTTATAATGCTAAAGATGAATCAGCAGCTATACGCAGGTATTAACAGTAAAGGTTATATTAATAAACTGTCGGTAGAAAATTTAATTACCAATCCCACCGGTATAGATATTGGAGCATCTGCTGCAGGCAGGTTATTTTTAGATGTGGACGGAGAAGCACTGTTAAAGCAGTTTACCGGAAAGTGATTACAGTTCTTCTTTTGTAAACCGGCCTTTGTACTACTATGCATCGACATTGGCGACGCTCCATTCAAATGATTGCTACTATTGAGCTTTTACCAATACGGCTTATTTTCTGCTAGATTCAAATTTGTTTTCGTTCCTTTTAATCCAAAAAATCCACTCAAATCCTGGTTCCGACTAGCCCACCGACTTAAACGCAATCCGCTTCTGGCTAAAAAAGCTAAATGAAACTACAAGTATAATATTTAGCAGCATCGATGGAGTGGGGTACCAACCAAAAACTTCTACAAATAATTTCAACAATACATAATTGAGTACAATGCAAATGCCGGCTATGATAAAATAACTACCGGCCTGTTTGCGGCCCTTCACTTCGCTATCGCTAAAAACAACATAACGGGCCAATATAAATCCGATAGGAAAAGTGACAATGAATGCAACTATGAATGCTGCAATATGCGGCTCAAAAGCAATAAAGCCCAAATCCCAGATTTGTTTTATAAAGAGAAAATTATAGCTGATAAAATAAACCAAAAGGTTCAGTGCCTGATTGGCACCGCCACAAGCCGCATACCTAAAAGTTTGGTGCGGAATAAATTTTCTGAAAGGCGGGTAAAAAAAATCAATTAAAGGCAAAACCCAACCGGCTAATTGCTGGCCTTTTGCATCTATTTTTTCCTTTCTGTTCAACGCTTTGTTCATAATGGGCGCCAAAGATAGCCGCATTGATTACTTTTACCTTCCGAAAAAAAAGTTAAGCAATGGCAATTACCACGCAGTTAAAGCAGGCAGCATCTAAAGCATTGACAGCATTATATCAATACGATTTGGCGCCTGACAATATTTTAATAAACCAAACCAAGCCCGAATTCGAAGGCGATTATACCATCGTTCTTTTCGCTTTTGTAAAGCAATTAAAGAAAAGCCCCGATGCACTTGGGCAGGAAATGGGTGACTGGTTGGTAGCAAACGAGGGCAATTTTATTACAGGTTTCAATGTGATAAAAGGCTTTCTCAACCTAAGCATTGCCGATAGCTATTGGACCCGTTTTTTGCAACATGAATACAGTAATGCAGCATTTGGACACCATCCAAAAAATGGTCATAAAGTGATGATAGAGTATTCATCGCCCAATACCAATAAGCCGCTGCACCTTGGGCATTTACGCAATAATTTTTTGGGGTGGAGTGTGGCCGAAATATTTAAAGCCAATGGATACGACATTGTAAAAAGTTGTATTGTAAATGATCGGGGAATCCATATTTGTAAAAGTATGATAGCCTGGCAATTATTTGCCAAAGACGCTACTCCACAAAGTGCTGGTACCAAAGGCGATCATTTTGTTGGGGAATACTATGTGAAATTTAATGACGAATACAAGCGTCAGGTAGAAGAATTGTTAGCAGCCGGATCATCTAAGGATGCTGCCGAAAAAGAAGCGCCTGTAATGAAAGCTACCCAACAAATGCTTTTGGACTGGGAAGCCGGAAACCCGGCTGTGATGAAGCTTTGGAGCGAAATGAACGGTTGGGTATACGAAGGTTTTGATATTACTTACAATCGTATTGGAAGCAATTTTGACAAGGTATATTACGAAAGCAATACCTATTTGTTAGGTAAAGAAGCTATAAAAGTTGGATTAGAAAAAAATGTATTTTTTACAAAAGAAGATGGTAGTGTTTGGATAGACCTTACAAGCGATGGCCTCGATGAAAAACTGGTGATGCGTAAAGATGGTACTTCCGTTTACATAACGCAAGACATTGGCCTTGCCATGCAGAAGTACGAACAGTACGGCATGGATAAAAGCATTTATGTAATTGGTGACGAGCAGAATTACCACATGAAAGTGCTGCAACTGATTTGTAAAAAGCTTGGCCTTGCATACGCTGATGGTATTTACCACCTTAGTTATGGTATGGTGGAATTACCTACCGGCCGTATGAAAAGCCGTGAAGGAACCGTGGTAGATGCCGATGATTTGGTGGATGAAATGGAAAATGTAGCCCGTCAAAAAACCGAAGAATTGGGAAAGGTTAAAGACTTTACAGAAGAAGGTTTGCAACAGCTATATACAACACTGGGTCTTGGTGCATTAAAATTTTATCTGCTGCGTGTAGAGCCTAAAAAGAAGATGATTTTTAACCCGGAAGAGAGTATCGATTTTCATGGGTTTACGGGCTCTTATGTGCAGTTTAATTATGCACGTATCAAGTCTATTTTAAGAAAAAATGATCAGATTGTTGGTGAGTTGGCTGTGTCAGATTTATTAAAACTGGAAAAAGATTTATCGGTTTCTTTAGAACAGTATCCAACAGTAATAGAGCAGGCTGGTACTGAAATGAACCCTTCGTTAATTGCCATTTACATTTACAACATTGCAAAATTCTTCAGTTCGTTTTACACCGAACATTCAATAGCAAAAGCTGAAAGTGAAGCAAAAAAACAATTGCGTTTAATGCTGGCACAGCTTACGGCAAATGTTATTAGTAATGGTATGCAGTTACTTGGTATTGCAGTACCGGAGCGGATGTAGCCATTTAGTTGATTGGTTAATTAGTTGATTAGTTGATGAGTAGCTTGGTTCAATAGGAATGGCTTTGACTCCGATAATTTCAGAGGAGTTGAATCGATAATTTTTTAGAAAAAATATAGAAGTTAATGCAGTAAACTTGTAAATAGGTTTCAGAATGTCCTGTTACAAATGAACCAATAAACTAATCAACTAATCTACCAATCACAAACATGCTCAACACACATATTGAAAGCCTGCTGATGCTGGATATTGAAACTGTTTCGCAGTTTTCCTCTTATGATGAAATGCCCGAAAAGTGGCAAGACCTCTGGGATCATAAAGTAGCCATGTATTTACCCGATGGCGAAACACCCGAAACTTTTTACCCAAAAAGAGCAGCGATTCTGGCTGAGTTTGGCAAAGTTATCTGCATCAGTATGGGCTATTTTTATCATGGAAGCAATGGTCTGCAACTTCGTATTAAATCATTTTTTGGTGATGATGAAAAGGAATTGCTGCAGTTGTTTATACAGTCGGTAAACCAGTGGCAAAAGGTAAAAAAAGACATGAGTTTTTGTGGCCATAATGTAAAAGAGTTCGACCTGCCCTATATCTGCCGCAGGCTATTGGTAAATGGGCAGGGCATACCCAACTACCTTAATTTTCAAAACATGAAACCATGGGAAACCAACATTGTGGATACCATGCAGTTTTGGAAATTCGGCGATTTTAAAAACTATATTTCACTCAATTTACTGGCCGCATGCCTTGGAGTGGAGTCGCCCAAAAACGATATTGATGGCAGCCAGGTTGGCGATGTGTATTGGAAAGAAAACGACCTGCCACGCGTAGTGCATTATTGCCAGAAAGATGTGGTAACCGTAGCACAAATAATTTTACGAATGAAAAATCTGCCCATGCTGGAAGAAGCACAGGTGGAAATAATTGTATAATAAAAGGGGCACCATTTACAATGCCCCTTTTATATATGCTTCAATGTTTCTTATTATTCTTTTACAAACTTTGAAAACCAGATTGTTTTACCAGTATTATCTGTAAGTCTGCTAAAGTAAATGCCTTTGCTCAAGCCAGATACATCTAGTGTTTTGGAGAAAAGCGGACTGTTGATAATCAAACTATTTTGTAAAAGTATTTTTCCTTGTAAATCAGTAATTGCAAAACCATAAATACCATTATCAGCATTGGTAACACGAAGCGTTAATGCAGCTGCAGCTGGTATAGGATATAGTTTCCATTCAATAGAAATCTTTTGATTAAAACTAACTACCGCCATTTGTGAATAATGGAGCGTTCCATCTTTATCAACTGCTAATACCCGATAGTAATTATTACCTTTTACCGGCGCTACATCTGTTATTTGATATTTTTTTCCGGATATAGAATTAGATGGTATTACCGTATTTATTTTAGTAAAAGAAATGCCATCAATGCTTTTCTCAATTACCAGATTTGCAAGGTTTTGTTCCTGAGCAGTGGTGAATTTCACTTGAATAATATTCCCCTGCACTTTGCCAGCAATGTCTATAAATTGTAATGGCAATGTGCTGTCGGCGTTTAAACCAACGCCATAAATTTCGCCATTAGATGAGCCACTTCTTGCATCGGGCCATGCCACCATCGTAAAGCCTGTTGTGGATCCGAGGGCTACCGGCTGCCTTTGGTTTCCAGGGGCAAGTACAGGTACCGCATCATTTGTTTTGCTTAGTAAAACCCCATCTGTTGTCCATGCAATAGTACCACCGGCATTCATTTTCTGTCCATAAATATCCATGTTGGAACTGGAGCCTGGTGTTCTGGCATCGGCCCATATAACAATAGCTGTACCCGGTGTGGATGGTGCCACAAAAATATCTGAAGTAGTAGAGCTACCTGGCTGAGACCCATTGGCGGCAGTAACTACCACGCCACCCTGCACTCCGCTATTCCATAGCAGGGCACCATCTGAAACCTGTATGCGGTGAGCATAAATATCTCTTGCCGGGCTGGAGGTTCTTGTATCACTCCATGCAACTATTACACCACCCGAGCCATCGTATATAGTTTTGGGATTGCTTTGTATTTGTGCCGCCGCCCCTACCTGCCTGCCGCCAACTGTCCATTGGGGCACAAGTGCAGATGAAATACGTTGGGCATAAATATCACCGTTGTCGGCTCTTAGATCACTCCATGCAATTACAATACCCCCAAGCCCATCCGAACACATTCCAGGCTGTTGCTGGGCTTTGCCGGCTACACCTATGTTTGTAGCAGATGCAATATTAAAACCGTTTACACCTGCACCTGATGAAGGCACTAATGCATTCGAAATGCGGTCATAATAAACATCTCTGTCGGTACTGGTCCTGGGGTCTTCCCAGCATACAAAGGCACCGCCGGTTCCATCTGCCAGTAAGTTCATACCCTGTTGTGTACCGGTAGCTGCACATACGGTAAGGTCCGATCCTGCTATAGCCCCTGTTGCAATGCTGATCTTCATCAAAAAAAGGTCTACACCGGTGGTGGCAGTATTGCGGTCATCCCGGTAAAAAATCATGGCTTCTGTAGCATTAACCACTTCTATATTTGGTGAGGTGATGTTATTGGCATCCGTTTTTAAACCGATACCATTAGCTGCCCATTGTACAGATCCGGCCGCGTTTATCCTTTGTACATAAAGGTCGGTTCTGTTAGCGGTGCTATCCCGGTTATCATTCCAAACAAGAATGGCGCCGCCTGCTCCATCCGATGTGATGCTGATACCTGTTTGGTTTCCAAGAAATGAGCAAACCACTACACCATCGGCATTCCATGCAAGGCTTCCGTTCTTATTTATTTTTTGAATATAGATGTCGCTTCCTCTGTTTCCTGTGGCGGCATTACGGCTGTCTTCCCACGCCACAATCATGTTGCCACTTCCATCATCAATAGCTGCAAGGTTTGTTTTTGCTGTGGCAGGCGATGTTGTGCAGATGGGCGTATTGCCAGCCCATTGTGCTGTACCGTAAAGAAAACTTAGACCGGTAATAAAAGTGAGTAAGAATATTTTCATAACTATATTATTTTTTAAAAGATGAAGGTAAAATAAATGAGTTACCTACCTTTAACTTTTTAACTTTTTTAAAAAACTAACCATCAGGAATGTTTACATTCTTAGTTTTAATTGCTGTTTGTATATTGTTTATTAAAAATTAATTGCTGATGCCATTACCAAAATGCCAGTTATGCTTTAAGGTGTTTTTTATTACCCTATCAATTACAATAGGTTGTGCTGCAGCTAAGGCACAGCAAACCATAACGGGAACGGTACAAAGTGCCGATGATAACATGGTGCTTCAAGGGGTTTCAATTTATCTTAAGGATACTAAACGTGGCACTTCTTCGGATAATAATGGGAAATTTAGCCTTACTGTATCTGAAGCAGAGTGGAAAGAGGGTATACTTGAATTTACATCCGTAGGCTACTACACCCGGGAAATAAAAATTGCCGGACGCAATAATTTGAATATTCGACTCGCAGTAAATAATCAGGAATTAAAAAACATAGTGGTTACAAGTGGCTATGCCAGGCCTAAACGAAAAGAAGAGGTGGTAGGTGCTATTAGTACGGTAACCAGTAAAGAGTTGCAAACAGACAGGCCGCTTGAAAGCTTTGATAAGATGCTGGAGGGCCTTGCATCGGGTGTACAGGTTCAAACAAATACAGAATTGGGAACACCGGTTAAGATCAATATTCGAGGTCAAAACTCTATAAGCGAAATATTTGGTAGCAACAGGCAAGGGCTCATAACATCCTCCAAACCTTTATATGTGGTAGATGGCGTGCCTATAGCCGAACAACGCAAAGGCGATGAACCCATTGGCTTTGGTGGTGAAGAGTTTCTAAATCCACTTGCCGGCATCAATCCGGATGATATTGAAAGCATTAGTGTATTGAAAGATGCTGCTGCCGCTGCTGTTTATGGAGCCAATGCAAGCAATGGCGTTATCATTATCACCACAAAAAAAGGTAAGGCGGGTAAAACCAAATTAACTGTTGGCTTTAATGCCGGAATTTCTAATCCGGTAAACCGTGTAAAGTGGCTAAGCGGAAAAGAATACCACATGCTGGCTAAAGAGCTTTATATAAATGAGGGTACCGACCCTGTAACCGCAGAAAGGCTGGCCGGATCTAACGAAATAAATACCGACTGGTTTGGCATTACCAACCGTACCGGTGTGGTTCAAAATTACGACATGGAGCTAAGTGGCGGCACGGAGCAAAGCCAGTATCGCATTTCAGCATCTTTTCTTGATCAGCAATCTATACAGTTGGGCAATGATTATCAAAAGGCTTATTTCCGCCTCCGACTGGATAATCAGCTTTCAAAAAAGTTGTCGTTATCTACCACACTTGCACCCACTATTACCCGAAAAAATGCCCTTACTGTTTATAGCGATATAACACCCATTGTGCCCAACATACCTACCTATAATGCTGATGGAACTTACTATACCATTGTGGGTGTTCCCAATCCTGTTGCAGTGCTCAACCAAAATACCAACTATGCCGAGGGCGGTAGCCTGAATGGCAATCTGCGGCTCGACTTTCAGGCTGCGAAAAGTCTTCGTATATCAGGCAATCTGGGTACAGATATTCTGCTTAACAAACAGAATCTCTATCAATCTGCCCTTAACGAAACCGGCCGCACAAAGGGCGGATTTGCGCAGGTTTTTGACCGTACCAATTTTAGCTGGATTGGTTTTACACAGGCCAACTGGACACCAAAAATTGGCGATAAGCACAAATTTGATGTATTAGCCGGTTTCGAAATGCAAAGCCAGAATACAAAGCTGTTGCGGGGTTCCGGTTCTGGGTTTACCTATTACCGGCTAAACGAGTTAAGTAATGCTTCTTCACAGCAATCAGCTTCCTCCAGGCAAACCAGTAATTCTTATTCTATGTATTTACAAGCCGCATATAATCTAAGCGATAAGTATTTTATCAATGTTACAGGCCGCACGGATGCTGCATCTGTATTTGGCACAGATGTAAATACAACCCTAAACGGATCAGTAGGAGCAGGATGGTCAATAAGCAAGGAAAAGTTTTTGATGAACAGTAGGTTAATAGATCAATTGAGGCTGAGAGCTAGTTTTGGTACTACTGGTAACAGCCGTATCGGCAGCTACGAAGCCCGTGGCCTTTATAGTTTTGATAATGCAGGCTATAACGGGCAGGCTACATCCGACCCTGTTTCTTTACCCAACCCTAATCTTAAATGGGAAAAAA
>JAYUTQ010000239.1:0-1704 GCA_043755055.1 Chitinophagaceae bacterium
ACGTACTGTATTGCTGCGAAATTTTTCGTCCCAGCATTGAATAAAAGCATCAAATACACAAATCGAAGTAAGGGTGTACGCATATACTGTTTTGGCAAAATCGGCTTTTGCTTTTTGCGAAGCAATGCCTACAATATTCATCCAATGGCCTACTGGCGAAAACTTTTTGGTAATAAACTGAACATGGCCGCTCACATTAAGCCGGTTACCCAGGTCGTCCCAAAATTCGGCAATGTGCATTTGTTCGGGTGTAAGGCTGTCGCCGGCTTTTTTAATATCCATTACCTGTTTGTAATAGGCCCCATTTTTATCTATTATGTTAAAAGCAATAGGCGGTGGCGGAATAAACTGGCTGGCACTATCTATCCCCACGGGTCTCATTTCGGCCCAATGCGGCTCTATGGCTTGTGCATACATAGGCGGGGTAGGCACCCAGCGGCCCGGCACATCCTGAACAGTATATTTTGTGGCACTACGTAACTGTGCATAATTATCTTTTTTGCTCCATGCCATTACTGTTTTGGCAATGGTATCTGCAAAAGCAAGGGTGTTTTCAAACATATCATCGGGCATGCCGATTTTGGTTGCCAGTGTTTTCAGGCTATCTACATATTCCTCCATACTGCCTTCAGGAAAAGTAACGGCTTCGCCTGCCTTACAAAAGGCCAGCAGTGATGCAAACTCGAAATCAACGGGCAACGAGGCTGGTTTTACAGCATGTTTAAAGTCTTTAATCTGTCCGCTTAATGATTGGTATTTTTCAGGATAGCCTGCAGCAATACATTCGTAAGCTGAAATATTGGCGTACACATAATTGCGGCTGGCTATTACGGGTGGAAAATTATTATCCATCACCACATTATTAAGCTCTTTTACAGTCTTGCTATAACTAAAAGCATCGGGGAAATAAGTGGGCTTTGGTGGTTCATTTTTACAGGCATACAGGCTCACAAAAACAATCAGTATGGTAAAGAAACGCATCATGGCATGCATATTTTAGTAATGCAATATTAGGGTAAAAAAAGTAGCGGTATGTGCTGGCAAGATGCGAATAAAAATCTTGATTTTTCTTTAAGGTCAATTTACGGGACAGTCATTTTTGATTGGTTTACCATCATGCGATAATCCGTTTTCCAATTTATTCTCTATTGAAAGCTTCAATCAGCCTATTACGAAGTAGGTTTATTGCTTTGATAAATTGGTTAATCAAAAAAATAGCCAAAAGCACTGTATTTTCATTTTTCCTTCCGCCACGAGTCTCCCATTTAATCAGCATTTATAGGCGAGTCTCTGCTCTGGCCTTGTGTGTGGGCTTGCAGGACTCGCCGATTTCACTCGAACATCCGTACCAAGATTTATAACGGCTTCTTTCCACATTTGTAAGCAATAAGTTTTAGAGCAGCAGTAGCTAATTCCCTTCCTTCCGATACTTAAAAGTGAATACAAAGGCCTGAGGTTTCATACTTGTCAATTATTTTGCTAATTTAGTTTGATGCCAGTAAAAAGGGAAATTCAAAATAATAATGGTCATTATTTTATAACGTTCACATGTCATAAGTGGCTGTCGCTAATTTCCGTTACAGATGGTTATGATCTCCTTTATTCATGGTTCAACTATCTTACCCATGAGGGACATTTTATTACAGGCTATGTTATTATGCCCAATCATGTGCATGCTACAATTGCTTTTCGGCATTCTACTAA
>JAYUTQ010000240.1:0-1704 GCA_043755055.1 Chitinophagaceae bacterium
GGTTTGATACTGCAACAGCTATTGAAAACAACCCTACTGCATTTTTACAAGATGCATTTGCACTGTATCAATCATTAATAGCACCTTTATTAAGCAGTACCTTAAGCGAAAGGCTCATCATAATACCCGATGGTAAACTAAGCCGTATACCATTTGAAGCACTTGTGGAACAGGCACCAATGGGAATCAACTTAACCAATGCCCAATACCTTATTAAAAAGTTTCAGGTTTTTTACGGCTATTCCACCAAATTGCTTTTACAACAAGCCTTACACAAGCAACAGTCAGGCACATTAGATATTGCCATGGCACCCGTAGATGTTTTTGCCCCCACTCTTCAGGTAGCTGCGTTAAATAATACGGTAGCAGAAATGGAAGCGTTTAAAATGGCTTTACCCAATTCAGTTATTTTTACATATACTAATGCATCGTTACCTGTTTTTAAAAGTAAAAGCAGCAGTGCCCACATTTTACACATAGCTACACATGCAGTGGCTTATGGTAAACAGCCATATATTATTTTTTCGGATAGCCTGCTTTATATGCAGCAATTATATGGCATGCAAATACCCGCACAACTAGTAGTGCTTAGTGCCTGCAAAACAAGTGTAGGTGAGCAGCAGCAAGGCGAAGGCACTATGAGCCTGGCAAGGGCTTTTAGTTATGCCGGTGCACAAAATGTAATTACCAGCTTATGGGAAGTAAACGATAAATCTACAGCAGATTTTATGCAATTATTTTACACTGGTCTGCAAGAAAAAACGCCTGGCACAGTTCTGCACCAAACTAAAATAAAGTGGTTGGAAATTTCTGCTGGCAAAAGCCAGTTAGCTTCGCCATATTACTGGGCAGCATTTGTTAACTATGGCTATAAGCCGCATCAATCCAACAACAATAGTTTAACTCTTTTAGTACTTTTTATTACAATTGTATTTTTGGCTACAGCAGTTATATTATTAGTAAAAAAGAGAAGGCCAGTTTCTTAATTATTACTGTAATGCCAGTAGTGATGGCCATAAATTACTGCGGAATCACTATTCCCTTACGCTCTATATAGGCATGCCAAAATAAAAATGCGGCTATTGTTCTGTATGGTTCCCATTTTTTAGATAGTAATAAAACTGCTTCTTTACTCATCTCCTTGTCCTTCATTTCGTGCCGTACACTGTTTACCAAAGCAATATCGCCTACCGGAAAAAGATTACAGCGGTGCAAGGCCATCATTAAAAAAACATCTGCTGTCCAATCGCCGATGCCTTTAATTTGTTTTAGCTGCTGTCGTATGTTTTCATCATCCAAATTGCTGAGCGTTTCTATTACTAAACGGCCTTCTGTAATTGCATTTGCAAGATCTCTTAAGTACACAATTTTTTGCCTGCTACAATAACAAGCCTTCAACTCTTCATTGCTTAAAGCCAATAATTTAATGGGGGCGATGCCACTCATTTTTTCTTGTAGCTTAACCAATGCTGCCCGTGCAGAAGCAAGTGAAACCTGCTGCTCTAAAATTATATGGACCAGTGTTTCGAAAGTTGGTTTGCGGCTCCATAGTAGCGGATAGCCATATTGGCTGATGATTGATTGAAACACCGCATCTCTTTTTGCTAATTTGCGGCACAAGGGTTTAAAATTATTCTCATCAAAGTGTTGTATCATCATTCTAAAATAAAAGCTTTTGGTAGTATGCAGGTTTTTATTAGCCTC
>JAYUTQ010000241.1:0-1703 GCA_043755055.1 Chitinophagaceae bacterium
GTAAAAGCACCGTGGCTAAAGTATTTGAAACGCTTGGCATACCTGTGTATAATGCCGATGGTGCTGCTAAAAAACTAATGAATAAGCATGAAGGCTTAAAGGCTGCTTTAATAAACACATTTGGAAGCGAAACTTACATGAATGGCGAACTGAACAAAGCCTTTTTATCAGCCAAGGTTTTTAGCGATGCCGAAGAATTAAAAAGGTTGAATGCCATCGTTCACCCAATCGTTATAAAAGATGGGGAAGACTGGATGCATCAACAAACCACGCCTTACGCCATAAAAGAAGCTGCTATTTTTTTTGAAACAGGTTCTGCAGCGGGTCTTGATTATATAATTGGCGTGTATGCCCCGCAGCCTTTACGTATACAGCGGGTTATGAATAGGGATGGCCTTAGCCGAAACGATGTACTTGCTAGGATGGAAAAGCAACTGGACGAATCTATTAAAATGAAGCTGTGTGATTTTGTAATAACGAACAACGATCAGCAAATGGTGTTGCCGCAGGTTTTGGAACTTCATAAAAAAATACTTGCTTTAAGCATATAGAAGGTTTACAAGGTGGGCTTAAAGAAACAAGAGGCAGGTTTTAATTGTAAAGAAATTGTTGTATTCCGAAGTTCAGGCATCTAAACAATATTCCTTTTATTGTTTAATTTTTGAACCCTGTATCTTGATGCCTGATTCTTGTATCTTGATCCTTGTATCTTATAAATGACTTGCTATATGACGACGATTCCCGTTATTCCTTCCCTAGATCTGCAACGTAGCGTTGAGTTTTACAAACAATATTTTAGTTGTAATGCAGAATGGTTTGATGAATATGTGGTACTCTACAACGAAGACCATTTCAGGCTGCATTTATGGAAAAGTACCGACCATTACCTATGTATTAACAGCGGCTTTTACCTACGGGTAAAAAATGTAGAAACCATGTTTGAAACACTCAATATTCCCGGAGTTATCCACCCCAACGGTTATTTGGAAACCAAGCCGTGGGGCATGCGGGAATTCGCCATTACGGATCCCGATGGAAATTTGATTCGCATCGGGCAGCAGCAATAAAATGGATTAGCGAACCTCTTTCAGTTCAATTGTCCAGCCAAGATCCATGCGGATGATAAGCGGATTGCTGGAAGAATTATGAACCCAAACTTCTTTTGGTCCGGTTCCATCTTTTTTATTATTGATTAAAAAAGCTTCCACACCTACCAATTCACCTTTAAAAAGTATCTGATGCTCTATGGCATCTTCCTCAGGACGGTAAAAAAGTTCCGGAGCGCCGTTGTCCATCGTCATCGTAGTTTGGCGTTTGGGCATATCATCGTAAAAGGCATCGTAGCATAGCCAAACAGTGCTTGCATCAGTCAGGTTTAGTTCGCCACCGGCAAACTGATTCATGTATTTTCTGGAAGATTGAAATGCAGCCGGTGAAATTTTTACACGGCCTGTTTTACTTACCGGAGCTGTCATTTCGTAATTAAAATCGATGCCTTTATCGTAATCGAAACTATTGATAGCCACGATAAAATCGTACTCTTTACCATAAGCATTTACATGATACACAAGTTTGTCGCCTTTCTTAATATCGTAAGTAAATGTTGCCTCATCTTTTAATATACTTAAGCTAAGGTTGAGTGTTTTGGCTGCACCTAAGGCCATTTTTTTAGCCTTTTTTACTTTACTTGTTTTCTTCTTAGT
>JAYUTQ010000242.1:0-3744 GCA_043755055.1 Chitinophagaceae bacterium
AATAGTGGAGTAAATAACCACATTTTATTGGTTTAAAAAAGTACAGCCCCGGATTTCGGGGCTGTACTTTTTTGTAAAACGTAAAAGGAACCGTGTTCTTTTTAAATTTAAGAACCGCAAAGCCTAAACAGACTGCTGCTTTTTGTCTTGCGGAGCCCACCACAAATAATAATAGCCCAAAAAAATAATGCCGAGTACAAAAGGAATTACAGCCAGGTGTTTATAAGTAACAGAGCCTGTAACAATAGCCGAATCAAACCCAAAAAATTCGCTGAGCATCCAGTAGCTGTTGGCACAAATCCATATACTAATGGCCGCATTATGGCACAGTTCCGAAACAATATGCCGGGTACGCCAGGCTATAACTATCGAAATGATTAGTGTGGGGATAATCATTATAATGCCAATGGGTTTCCAAACAAGGCACCAGGCTAAATCTTTAAACAACCAGAAAACAATATGGAGATTTTCCATCATGCGGTAGCGTACGGGGATGTTGTAATTGGATTCGGTTGTTTTATCCATGCTTTTAGTTTTTTGCAATAGTAATTTTTTATAGCCGCTTATCGGCTCAAAGTTTTTTCAAAACGTAAAATATCTACATCTGCTAGTAATGGATTTTGTGCAGATAAATACCCGGCAAACTGATGGGCAAAATACGGTGCCAGCGATACACCCTTGGTACCCATGCCATTAAAAATACCCACCCGTTTATCCACAGGATGAAACCCGACAAATGGCCGCCGCTCAATAGTTGCAGGCCTTATAGCTGCCAAATGATCAACAATTGTAAATGGCATTTTACAAAAAGATTGCAGCCATGCCGTAGCCTGTTCCCTAAAAATGGTTGTAGGCCATTCGTTTTCAAATTTCCATTGGTAAGTGCTGCCAATCCAGTATTGGCCCGGCTTCCAGGGCACCAGGCTCATGCCTTTTTTAAAAATATGGGTATCAGGTAAGTCGGGTATTTCGGCTATTAGTGCTTCGCCTTTATTTGCTGCAAAAGGCAGGCGGTTAAAATAATTGGATTGTGCAGCTGCTATGCCATCGCAATAAATAATTTGTTTTGCATCTACATTTTGATACCGGATGCCATCGTCGTTTACTATCAGATCGGCTTCATTAAAAGAGGCTCCGATCAATAAGTTTTCTTCTACTAAATATTCTCTCCAGCCTGCTAACAAACCATTTACATCTGCCAGGTAACAAGGTTCTATCTGGCCTGCACCAAATTCAAAATTAAAATATTGGCGCCAGTTTGCAGTGTCGCTTACTGCGGTTAAATAAGCTGCACCTTCTTCCAGTCTTTTGTTAAACGCAATTTCTACATCCGGTGCCGAAAAAAAGTCGAGCACATTATAATGGGTAACCAACTGATGGGTAGATATGCCATTAGGTGTTTTGAAGTTTAGATAAGCATCAATAGCGAATGGCATTACCTCATCTATCAGCCATGTTTTTACAAGCCTTCTGCCGGTTACGGGGTTTATAATGCCGCTTGCTATTTTAGAGGCAGTTTGGTTTTGCGGTTTATCTATAACAACAAATGAAATACCAGCCTGTTTAAGGTAATAGCTAAGCCACGTGCCGCAAAGCCCTTGCCCGATAATAATAATGGAAACTTGCATGGGTAAATGTAACCTGCCTGTTAATTTAAAAAATGATGAACAGGATTAAAGAACATTTTTAGTAAAAAAAAGGGCATCAAGTGGGTACTTGATGCCAAAGGGTAGAGGGTAGGCGGGTGTTAAAGTTTGAACTGCTAAGTACTATGATTTAATGTACTGATAAAGCAATTGTTGATGAATAGAAGCGAAAAGTTGACGAATCTGCTTAATTAGTATATTTACCAAATTGCATTTTAAGAAAAGAAACAATACCTATGAAAATCAGAAGCCTGGTAGTGGACGATAACGCCGTATATCGGGAAACGCTGCTGAGCACACTTGCTTTTATACCCCAAATTGATGTGTTGGCTGTATGTGACAATGCTTTCGAAGCTAGGGAAATTTTATTGACCAATACTTTTGATCTTGTTTTTTTGGATATAGAAATGCCCGGACTTAGCGGCGTGGAGCTCATTAAAAGCCTCCCGGTTCATCCGCAGTTTATTTTTATTACTTCACATCCCGGTTTTGCAGTAGAAAGCTATGAACTGGATGCGGTGGACTTTATATTAAAGCCGGTAACACTGCCGCGGCTTTTAAAAGCGGTATCCCGGGCCGAGTTACTAATAAAGCTGCAATCGGAAATTGGTACACAGGATAAATTAAATGCCGGCGACGACCATTTTTTTGTAAAAGAAAACAATGGCTTTACCAAACTCTACAATGCCGATATTATGTACATAGAATCGATGGGAAATTTCAGCAGTATTTACCTGACTGATGGTACCAAAAAGATAACGCTGGTAAGCCTTAAAAATGCAGAACTCCAGTTGCCGGCAACTGAGTTTATCCGTATTTCTAAAACGCATATTATTAACCTTAAAAAAATAACGGCTATTAAAAACGGCGCAGTAGTACTTGGAAAAATATCTTTTGCCGCAGGTAAAACATATTACGATAAAGTAATGGAAGAAGTAGTAGGAAAAAAAATCATCAATCGGTTCGCTCAATCATAAATTATCCATTTGAAAAAATATTTTTTCTTGCCGGTAGCCTTATTTCTGATAGCTACACAAATGATGGCACAGTCGGGCAGGCTCGATAGCCTATTAAAAGCCCTGAATGCAAACCCGTCAAAAGATTCGCAGTACGTAAATACCTTGCGGCTTATTGGCCGGGCTTATCGTTATAATAATTCTAATAAAGCCATAGATTATTTTACCAAAGCCATAGAGGCTGCCCCTGGTGTTACAGGTAAAATATACATAGCCAATCTGCTTAACGATAGGGGGCACAGCTATTTTGACGCCGGCAATCTTAACGGTGCTTTGGCCGATTATATAGAAGTAGCTAAAGCCTTTGAAGAAACGGCTGATAGTGCCATGCTGTTCGAAATTTATGTGTCCATCGGCAATGTATACTCCGACCTTGGTAACTACCAGAAGGTAAATGAATACTATAATAGGGCAGAGTTATATGTAGATAAAAAAAGGGATATGGCAAGACTTGCCACCTTGTTTGGCCAGCGTGGCATTATCTACGATAAACGCAAATTTTTTGATAGCGCCTTAGTCAATTTTGAAAAGTCGTTACAAATATCCACACAGCTTTCCGACGAAGATGCGGCTATGAATGTGCTTTCCAATATTGGGTTATCGTATAAGCATAATGGCGATTTAAACAAGGCTTTATTTTACTACGATAGTGCCATTAGGGTGTACAAAAAAATGAACAATGGCGATATGTTTGCCGGTGGTGCTTTGTACAATAATCTGGCCTCGGCTTACAGTAAAGCAGGTAGAATAAGAGAAGCCACTGAAGCTTTTAACACCAGCATTGCCTACTCTAAAACCGCAGGTGGCGAAGGCATAGAAATGGAGAACTATATTAATATGGCCGATATGTACGGCTCCATAAATGATTTTAAAAATCAGGCTTTGTACCTGCAAAAGCATTACGCATTAAAAGACAGCCTGTTTAACAGTGATAATCAAAACAAAATAACCGAACTGGAAAACGATTATCAACTAGCCAAAAAAAATGCAGAAATACTTCAAAAAGACATTGAGGTAGGTAGTGCTAAGAGCCTTAGAAATACGATGGCCATTGTGGGTTCATTTGTGCTACTGCTGGCTAT
>JAYUTQ010000243.1:0-1702 GCA_043755055.1 Chitinophagaceae bacterium
CCATTACCATAACTGTAAGCAGTATTCCTGTTTTTTGTTTGGCAGAAAATAAAAACCTGTTGAGCATTTTTTCTGTTTGGTTTCCTTTTGTACAAAAAAAAGGTTGGCACCTGCAAAAATATGTAGCCGGAGTAACAGCTTTTTTTCCGCTAATCATTGTTTGGATGGTGTTGCTTTATAACAAATACCACATCATTACTTTTGGGTACAGCGGCAAGCTCAACTGGAGTTGGGTTTTAAAAAACGGACAGCCGGATTATACGAACTTTTTTTACCAGCCACCTTACAATGGCGCTACAAGCCGTTGGGTAGATCCGTTTTATTCGCAGGCAAAAACGTATGCGCCTTTTCAATCGAAAGACATGTTTTTTCGGGGCATGAAACTGGTAGCCTTTAATCTTAAAAACAGCCTTGTCGCCGCCCTATGGATTTCTTTTCTTTCTCCGGTATTATTAGTTTGGCTTTTGGTAAAAAGAAAGGCAACAAAAAGCTGTTACTCCGGCTACATATTTTTGCAGGTGCCAACCTTTTTTTTGTACAAAAGGAAACCAAACGAAGTGGATAAAAGAAAAATGTAGGATGAAGAAAACGCCGCCATATGTTTTGGCAAAAAACGCAATAGCAGCAATCAACCCCGCCTTGACATTGGAGCGGAGATTGGTATCCAGATCATTTTTTAAAACCACATTTACATACATTAAAAATAGCCACACAAAAAGCATATCGGCGGCTAATTGCACACTTGCGTAATACAGTGCCATTACCATAACTGTAAGCAGTATTCCTGTTTTTTGTTTGGCAGAAAATAAAAACCTGTTGAGCATTTTTTCTGTTTGGTGCAATACGCCAACGCCAAAGAACACATTGGCTATTTTAAAGCAAAGCACATCGCTAAAGCCGAGTTTTAGCAGTGGCACTATTAGCCAGCTATTAAGTGGGCTCCAGTATCCGTTAACGGCACGGTTCCATTCGCCGGCGGCGTAGTGCCTTGCCACCGTTATGTAACCAATCGCATCTATATCGAAAATGTATTGGTACAATGGAAAAAGTGCAGCAAACAAAACCAACAGCAGCAAGGCCGCATGTTTCCAGCCGAAGGAGGAATGTAGTACAGAAAATTGTTGGGTGTTGGTTTCGGCCATCGTCAAATTTGTGTAATTATAGGTTACAATTGTTCAAATTGTTTAGCAGATAAAATATTGTATTCCTTTGATCTATGTAGCACTACATTATTTCATAAAACAAACCCATAAATTTATATTTCCAAAATAGCCATCTTTAAGTAAAACTTATGGGTAATAAATCTTTCATTTTTATTTTTCTGGCAGTAACCATGCCTATGCTGTGGGGCTGCCCCGATAAAATTATTGAGCAAAAAAAAGAAGACCTGTTAGTCAATCTCATTACCAGTAATTTATGGATTTTGAATAGTTTTTCCGAAGGCACCACTAACCTTACCGCAGACTTTGCACCATACGAATTTAAGTTTAATACCGACGGAACGATGTTCGCCATCAAAGTGGGATTTCCTAATGCAACCGGCAGCTGGACAGGAGATGCTACAGCCATGAAGATCCAAACTATTTTTCCTACCGAAACGGGTATCTTAAAAAAACTGAATGGTACCTATACCATCACATCCTCCTCTTTGATTGATGTAAAAGCCAACAGGTTTGAAGGCGCAACAGAAATTAAAATACAC
>JAYUTQ010000244.1:0-1700 GCA_043755055.1 Chitinophagaceae bacterium
CCGAAATGCTGCCCGATGAACTGGATGAAATACTAGATAATATGTCGGCCATCCGCAAAAACCTGAACGGAAATTTTGCTGACAAAGTGAGCCAGCTAAACGACATTACCAGGCTGATTGCAAGCAAGCAAATGGATCTGGAGGAAATACAAAAGCCACCGGAAAAAAAATGGCAAAAAATAGTAAAGTGGTGCCTGTTTGCCTTTTGTTTTATGATTATCGGCCACGGTGTTTTATCGTACATTCCTATGCAGCCGGTAATAAACAGCATTAAAACCATACCGGATTATATAGATACCAATACATTTTTACTAATGCTGCTCTGCGGCTTTCTGGCACAAATGGTAGATGGATCGCTTGGTATGGGTTATGGTACTATTTCCACTACATTTTTACTGGCGATGGGCGTAAGCCCGGCTATTGTAAGCAGCAGGGTGCACTCCGCAAGGGTTTTTTCAAGTGGTGTATCGGGCTATAGCCACCACCGGTTTGGAAACATTAATAAAAAACTATTTAAGGCCCTGGTAATACCTGGTGTTATTGGTGCTATTATTGGTGCCGTGCTGGCTTTTATAGGTAAAGATTACTCCAGTTGGGTAAGGCTGCCATTGTCGTTATACACTTTGTACCTGGGTTATTATATTATACGAAAGGCTTATGCCAAAACCCAGGCTAACGGCAAAGTGAAACGTGCGGGGTGGCTTGCTTCAGTTGGCGGTTTTATGGATGCATTTGCAGGCGGTGGCTGGGGTGCATTGGTTACCAGTACGCTTATTTCCAAAAGAAAAAGTCCCCGTTATGTAATTGGTTCTGTGTGCCTCGCAGAATTTTTTGTGGTATTTGCCAGTTCTATAACCTTTTTCATTTTATTACAAAGCATCCCACTGCTCGATGTTTTGGGCCTCATTGTGGGTGGACTTGTAGCAGCTCCTATTGCCGCAAGGCTGGTAGGCAAATTGCCAACAAAATCGATGTATATAGCAGTAGGCACACTGGTAGTGCTCACCAGTACTTTTACGCTTTGGAAAGTAATTATGAACTTAATGGCACACGGTGTTGCAGGAGGCCATTAAAAAAAAATCCTGTAACACATCTTTATTGCCATAAACTTTAATGGCAAAATCCGGCTCCATTTCCACAGTTTTTTCTCCCATATTTTTTTGCAGCTTACTAGGCACTGGTTGGCGGTGCAGCAAAATTTGATGTGATTTTTAAGATTGAAAAAAGATAAGTTTAAGTAGCATTGCTTCGGTTCATTTTACTTTCGATACGTATCTCTCAATGGCAAAAAATGATTGTACCCAAATCATCATTGCCTTTACCTTTAGCCGCAAAATCTGCCTGCATTGCTACACCTTTTTTTCTACCATATTTTTTTAGCTGTCTACTTGGCAGGGGTTCGTATAGTTGGTATTCAAAATAAAAAGGCAAGGGCATGGATTATAGGCAGGTTTAACTGGAAATCAAAACTGCAAACAGCAGTAGCCAATTTACCGAGAAAGAATAATGGCCAAAAACCTCAAACGGTTTGGATGCACTGTTCTTCGCTGGGCGAATTTGAACAGGGCAGACCGGTTATTGAAAAATTAAAAGCACAAGATTCATCCATCACCATCATTGTTTCATTCTTCTCCCCATCCGGCTACGAGGTAATGAAAAATTATAGTGGTGCAGACGTGGTTTGCTATCTGCCCATGGAT
>JAYUTQ010000245.1:0-1697 GCA_043755055.1 Chitinophagaceae bacterium
TAAAAACCGAATTCAACCAGTAATTTTCACTACTACAGATTTTGTTTTTTTAATTCATTAACTGCATAATCTGCCGCTCTTGCGGTTAAAGCCATGTAAGTTAATGATGGGTTTACGCAGCTGGCACTCGTCATGCAGGCGCCATCGGTAACAAAAACATTCATAGCATCCCAAACCTGATTGTTGCTATTTAGGACTGATGTTTTTGGATCTCTGCCCATACGTGCCGTGCCCATTTCATGTATGCCCATACCAACTGCATAACCACTGTCGTAAGGATTAACATTTTTTACGCCGGCGGCCGTAAGCATTTCGGCCGCATCATTCATCATATCTATCCGCATCTTTTTTTCATTCTCTTTAATTTCAACATCAAAGTCTAAAACGGGTAATCCCCATTTATCTTTTTTATTTTTATTGAGGGTTATTTTATTACTGTGGTCGGGCAACATTTCGCCAAAACCTAAAATGCCCATATTCCAATTGCCGGCTTCGCTCATGGCATCTTTCAATTCGGCACCTAATGTAAATTCGGCTACATCGATTCCACGGCCTCTGCCTGCGCCGCCCTGGTAACCAAAGCCACGCACATAATCTCTTTTCTCATCACCCAGGTTTCTAAACCTTGGAATGTAGATGCCTGTTGGCCTGCGGCCGTACACATATTTATCTTCATATCCTTCCACTTTGCCAGAGGCACCCGTGCGGAAATGATGATCCATAACGTTGTGGCCTAACTCGCCACTGCTGCTGCCTAAACCTTCGGGCCAAACATCTGTGGCGCTGTTCATTAAAATCCAGGTGCTGTTAAAGGTGCTGGCACATAAAAAAATAATTTTTGCATTGTAAGTATAAGTTTGATTGTTGATGGCATCAATTACTTCTACACCCGTTGCTTTTTTGGTATTTTTATCGTAGATGAGTTTAGTAACAATTTTATTTACTTCCATGGTTAAGTTACCTGTTTTCATTGCGGCAGGTAATGTAGCAGATTGTGTGCTGAAGTAAGCACCAAACGGGCAACCACGCCAGCAACGGTCACGATACTGGCAATTGGTACGGTCGTAATGCGGTTGTGTAATATTTGCACTTCGGCCAATAAACATGTGTCGCTTACCGTTATAATGTGTTTTTAATTTTCCTGCAATATCTTTTTCTACAATGTTCATATCCATTGGCGGCATAAAATCACCATCGGGCAATACATCCAATCCTTCTTTACTGCCTTGTATGCCGGCAAATTTTTCGGCATAGCTGTACCATGGTGCCAGTTCGTCGTAACGGATAGGCCAGTCGATAGCAATACCGTCTTTTGCATTGGCTTCAAAATCCATTTTATTCCAGCGGTAACTCTGTCGGCCCCAATGCAGCGAACGTCCGCCGGTGTGGTAAGCCCTGAACCAGTCGAAACGTTTTGTTTCGGTATAAGGGTTGTCTTTATCACTGGCCCACATACCAAAAGTAGATTCGTTTAAAGGATAATCTCTTTTTAAAACGGGATGGTCTTTTATCATTTGCTGGGTACGGCTGTCGCGGTGGGGGAACTCCCAGCTTTCTTTAGTGGCGTTCACATAATCTTTTACATGAACGATATCGTTGCCTCTTTCCAGCATTAAAACTTTAAGGCCTTTTTCAGAAAGTTCTTTAGCGGCCCATCCACCACTGATGCCTGATCCCACTACAATTGCGTCGTAAGT
>JAYUTQ010000246.1:0-3726 GCA_043755055.1 Chitinophagaceae bacterium
CAATCAACCAATCAACCAATCAACCAATCAACCAATCAACCAATCAACTACTTAAACGTATCGCTACAGCCTCTTAATTCCGCTTTTGAAGCACGGCCAAGAATGGAAAAATATTTTCCCTGCCAGCCGTTTGTCGCATCATCTTCGCCATGGCAAATGCCAATGTCTTCGGTAAGCAACGATATGCCG
Organism: Chitinophagaceae bacterium; assembly: GCA_043755055.1. Classification (GTDB taxonomy): domain Bacteria; phylum Bacteroidota; class Bacteroidia; order Chitinophagales; family Chitinophagaceae; genus JAZKFT01. The sequence continues at coordinate 190 of JAYUTQ010000246.1, forward strand.
GGATAGCTTTCGGGCAGCACACTAATTACCTGTATCAGTCCTTTTTCGCCATGCGGCAGTACAGAAAAATCCAACGGATTGCGAATAATAATATCGCTGAAAGCGGAGCAATGCAAATGGCCTTCGCTGTTTTCGATAAATACAGAACCTACCTGTTCTACCATGCCGTAAAAATTATGGATGCGGTTGAGACCAAATTTTTCTTTCAACGTTTGTTTAAAAACTTCGTTTGTAACGCTCAGTTCTATCATCTTTTTCCAACCGCCGCTATGGAATAAAATGGCCTGACTTAAATCTACATTTCTCTTTTCGGCTAATTGAAACATAAACTGCCATACCATAAATGTAAAACCAAACAGTAGCATCGGTTTGCCATTATTGGCTTCCAGAAATTTATCTACTTCGGTAAGATTCAGTTCGTAACTATCATCCAGCAAATAGGTATGTTGTTTGCCAAAAACCGAAAGCCCCAAAATACCAGCTCCACGGGCAGAAAAACTAGCCCTGTCTCTCAGTACACTTTTGCTGTCAATAATGAGCATGGGCAATCTTTCCTGCCCAATAACCGACGTTACAATATGTGCCAAAGCCTTTGTTTGAATATTGGCCGTGTCTTTATCCAGAAAAATTTTACTGGGGATTTGTCCGCTAGTGCCACTGCTGGTAAGCACTTTAAATACATCGGTTTCAGCAATGCTTTTTAACGCATGGTTTTTAAAAACACTTACCGGTAAAAATGGTATTTCTTCAATACCTGTATAGCCTGAATGCCTAAAACCTGCTGCTTTAATATATTGGTCGAAAGGTTTACAACTGCCGCTATGATGTTGTACCAATTGCTCCAACATCGGCAATAGCATTGCAGATTTATCCGCTTTATTTAGCGAAAACGGCGGTATGGTAAACAGCTTATCTGCCGTCATATTGATTCATGATTTGCTGGTAATCTATTTTACCATTTGCCGTTAAAGGTAACGCAGCCATGACTTTCCACCTGATAACGGTTGGATGGATTCCAAATGCTGCAAATAAAAATGCAGTAATAGTTTTTTCATCGGCAGCATTATCTGTGTGGCTGATGAGTACAAATTTGTCATTTGCACCATTACATGCTATGGGCTGTAAGCCAAACTTGTTCTTAATAATTTCCTCCAATTCATCCAGGCTAATCCTGTTGCCAAATAGTTTTACAAAACGTTTTAAACGGCCGGTGATGTACACGAAGCCGTCTGAATCTATGGTAGCAATATCCCCGGTTCTTAAAACAGTTTGAATTTCATATTTACTTAAATCTGCTTTTGTTTCGGCATAGCCGCCAAAAATATTTTTACCCGAGTATAATAATTCATTTGTTTCTGTATCTAAAGAAAAATTGCCACCCGGGATGGAAATGCCAATACTGGCGGGCTTTTGCAGCGTTTCGGTTGGCGGCAAATAACTCATTCTGGCAGTCGCTTCTGTTTGCCCATACATTACAAAAAACTGTTGGTTGTTGGCGGCAGCATAAGTTGCTGCTTTTACTACAAGTTCCTGATTGAGCTTGCCACCGGCTTGTGTAAAATATTTTAAGGTTGGTAAATCTTTTTTAAAAAAGCCAAGCCGGTTTAGCATTTCATAACTGAATGGTACACCGGCAAGCGATGTAAAACCAAACTGTTCCCATTGTTGCCAGAACGCCGTTTGTATTACATCGGCAAGGCCGCAAACCATAGTGCCGCCGCCTATGGCATTGGTGGTTAAAACACTAAGGCCATAGCTATAATAAATGGGCAGGTTTAGTGGCGTAATGTCTGTGGTTGTAATAGGTAAGTAGCCAAGTATCGATTCTGCATTGGCTAACAGGTTTTCTTCACTCAATTTTACCAGCTTGGGCGAACCTGTGGTGCCGGAAGTGCTGAGGAGGATTTTAATGCTGGAATGAATTGCTGATTTCTGATTTCCGATTTCTGATGTGAACCACGACAATAATCCGCTGATTACACTTTTATAATCTTTAATTGTATTTCTTGATGCATCATACATAATGCCTGGATTGTAAGTACTTTCCAGCGCCTCTTTTCTTTCCTGCAGAAGATTTTTTGGCAGCAATACCAACGCTGCCCCGGCCGCATAAAACTGAAAAAATGCAAGCAATGAATTGGCGGTATTGTCCAGATAAAGAAAAGTCAGTTGTGATTGTAAATCTGGTAATGATGCGGCATTTGCTACATCGGCCCACACATATTCATTGCCATTGCCGGCATCAATTATTTTGAAGTGTTTGTTTTGGGAAACCCGGTGAATAAATGGCGAAGTCGTATTCATGCAGTAAATAAAATGAAACTTAAAAGGGCAACTAAATCAGCAATCCACCATCCACGCCAATCACTTGTCCTGTGATAAAGCTTGCATCCGCACTACATAGAAAGGCGGCTAACTTAGCCACATCTTCTGCACTGCCCAATTTGCGGAGTGAAGTAGCCATCCGCATTTTTTCGTTGTGAGCATCATCGTATTGTGCGGTCATATCGGTCATCATGTAGCCGGGGGCAATTGCGTTTACCCTAATGCCTAATGGACCTAATTCTTTAGAAAGGGTATAGGTTAAGCCTACCAACGCACTCTTTGTGGCGGAATAAACGGCTTGGCCAATACCGCCATTTACACCCACAACCGAACTCATATTAATAATGCAGCCCTTTCTTTTTCTTACAAAATGTTTTACAGCAGCACGGCTCATACTCAGTACCGTCCGAAGGTTTATGGCCAGTTGATCATCTATCATCTCGTCGGTGGTCATCATTAATGTGGCATTTTGCATAATGCCTGCATTGTTAATTAGCACATCTATCAGCACACCGTTTTCTTGTAAAAAAGCAAACAAATTAGTAGCTGCACCCGGCAGTAACAAGTCCGTTGAAAATACCCATGATTTGGTTGCAAAACGATTGGAAAGATCATCACCCAATGTTTGTAGTAAACCTTCATTACGAGCCACCAATACGAGGTTAAAGCCTTTGCCGGCCAGTTCGGTGGCAATGGCTTTACCCAGGCCTCTAGAGGCGCCGGTAATTAATGCTATCGGTTTTGTATCGGTCATTTTAGCTAAGAAAGTTGATGCCGTGTTTGGCAATAATATCTCTGGCAATAGCCACACTGCTCATACCAATTACATCGTCTGTGCTAAGGCTTATGCCAAAAGCATCTTCTATATTGGTAATCAAAATCATATGGCTGATGGAATCCCAGTTTGGTATGGATTGGTATTTAAGTTCGTCGCTTACCGCTTCTTTTTTTATCATCAAAGCATCTGCAAATGCATGGACTAATTTTTCATTTTCCGTCATGAGAATCACTTGTTTTAATGATGGCAAACCTACATGAAAATGTGGCGGTATCAAACAGTCATAAAATCATTTTTGGTAAATTGGAATGCAGGCCTATTTTTGCACTCCAAATGAAGCAAATCGTACATAATCATCATCACCATACTTACCAACGGTAGGCCGATGATGTTATGTGCATAGCATAAAATTATTTTAAAAGGCTTACCGTTTT
>JAYUTQ010000247.1:0-8538 GCA_043755055.1 Chitinophagaceae bacterium
TTTTGGTAATGTACCCGTTATCATGTTTCTGCCCGTTTACTACAATGAAGCAATTAGATATATTCACACCATCAAATTTAGAATTCAGGGCTGTTCCAGACAATACCAACAAAGGAGTATTTTAGAGAAGGTAATGAGTGTACTATTTCACTTTGTTTAAAAACTTTGCTTTATACTTTCATTTTAAAAATATTTGTTTTAATGTATTTTTCGTGGGGCATTGTCTTCATAATTACATCCCTTTTTATTTCCCTAAACCTACCTACCTGTAAGCGTTAAATTAAACCCACCGGAAATTATAAAAGTAGATGGCGTTTTTACAAAAATACTTTTGATAGATACATTAGAACTGAGTACAAGATTAAATGGCGTTAATGAATTTAATAAAACATCAGTATTGGCATCGGGCAATACACCACAACTCCAGTTTACGGGATTTTCCCAGGCAGTACTAAAAGTGCCCACCCAGTAGTTTTTAAATGCAAGTGTAAACACATTACTGTAAACACCATTTACAAGGCACCGGTACTTATAACCACTCCATGATGAAGGAACATTATTAAAGCCAAGTGTAACGGAGGTGCTGCCAGTATAATTAGCATTATCGCTAATGTTTGTATATGGCCCGCCGGCAATACTAACCTGCCATTGGTAGCCCACCCCGGTTATATTAGAGGTTGTAGAACTATTGCCAACATTACTGCAGAGATCCGGCGAAAAAGTAACCTTGCCCGGATTGTACACCACATTGCCTATACCGGTAGTAGTGTTACTGCTTACCAAAAGGTTTGTAGGAGTGTTAGTAAATGTAAGGTCTGTATATCCTGAAGTTCCTGTAACATTAAAAAGAATACTAAAAAGTACAGTATTGTCCGGAATGTTTTGTTGTATAAGATTAGCATCTGTCCACAGAAAAGCAAGGCGGCCGGTGGAACCACTGACCGTTGGGTTAGATAACATGCCGTTTAGCTGTGCTACGGGGCTGCTGATACTATTGAAGGTAAGTTTGGAATTATCCCAATTTACAGAACCCTGCAAGGCCAGTATTTGCTGAAAATTTTTGCATGTAACCGGAATAGACACGGTAGCAGTTCCTATATTATAAGCGGAGCCAAGGGTAAATTCAGGAGCAAGTGTAGCACCCGGAAATGATATGGTACCTTTTAAATAACTCACATTACTCACCGCTGTGCCGCCAGCATTGGAAAGCAGGAGGTTGGTAGGGGAATTGGTAAAATCAATATCGGCACTGCCGGTAGCACCACCCACTACATTAAAGGTGATATTAAACAGTACTGCATTGTCTGCAATTGTTTGCGGCAGCAGGTTTGCATCTGTCCATAGAAAACTAAGACGGCCCGTGCTGCCATTTACAGAAGGATTGAAACTGATGCCGCTAAGTTGTGCAATAACACTGCTAACTCCACTATACGTTATCTTGGTGTTATTCCAGTTAAAAGAACCTTGCCAGGCTAGTAGCTGTAAAAAGTTTTTGGTAGTTACCGGTACGGTAACCGTAGATGTGGCTACATTAACAGCAGAGCCAACCTTAAATTCTGGAGCAAGCGGTGTTCCGGGGAATGTTATAGTGCCATTGGTGTAGTCAATATTATTGACAGGGTTACCTGCCGCATCACTTACCAGTAACTGTGTAGGCGTGTTAGAAAAAATAATATTGGCCGTACCTGTAGCGCCGCTTATTACATTAAATGTGATAGTGAAGAGTACAGTATTGTCCGGAAAATTTTGGGCTGCCAGCCCGTTATCAATCCATAAAAAGCTGAGTCGGCCAGTGCTACCCGAAACTGATGGATTGAACTGAATGCCATTTAGTTCCGACAGGGGCGAATTTGCTATTTGGTAAGTAACCTTGCTATTATCCCAATTAACAGAACCCTGCAAAGCCAGCATTTGCTGTGCAAACTTATTTGTTACCGGTATGGTTACTGTATTGGTTGTTACATTGGCAGCCGACACAATAACAAACTCCGGAGCAGCAACAGATCTCAGTGGCATTACTGCACTGCTTAGCAACACGGTAACAAGCAAAGAGAAAAAATATGTGGACGCTTTCTTTGTCATTTTGAAGAATCGGTTAGGAAGGATGTTGTGGACAAACTGAGCTATACCAAACCATTGTATCAGGATGATGCTTTTCAGTACCATCCTGATATTCGGTTTTCATTTTATTGTTCAGTGATAAGTAATTCTTTTGCTTTGATGTATTCCAAACCTTTTGCGCTTACATAATACATACCCGGTGTTAATCTTGATTTTACCCTCAGGTCGAGTGGTATTACATTACTACCTGCAATAAGATCCACTGGTTTTTGCATTACGATTCTTCCATTTACATCTGTTATAACAATGGTTACCCGCTTATCAGTTTTCGACAGCATCATTACCTGAACGGCTCCCTTAGATGGGTTAGGTGTTACATTAAGCGTTTCGGCTTTTACAATTGGTAAGGCAGGCATTTTCTCCAGCACCACTCCATCTGTTTTACTAAGTGTCCATGGCTCGTAATCACGGCTAAATGCTTTAGAAGGTGTATACTCGTTAAGTATCCGTATATCTTCTTTGCTGATGCTACGTTTCTTAAGCAAGAGGAGATCGAAAATGGCCGAACCATCCGGTAAAGTTTTAAGGTTGTTGCCTGGCTCATTCCATATAAAGGTGAGAGCCCCACGGTCGGCCATGCGGTCGTTAAAATCTATCGGCAATTTTTTGTTTTCAATACCCATGTATTGGAAACTAGCTGTATTGAAACCGATGGTAAACTGCATACCCATTAGCTCATTAAAGTTTCTTACCCTTACTTTAATCCTTACCCGATCGCCACGTTGTGCAATTACGGTGTCGTAATACAACTGAACATTACGGTTTAGAGGTTCGATAGGTTCTGTACCGTTTTGTCCTGCAGTTGGTCCCCAGTCCTGGTTTACATCTCCCAGTTTTACTCCCATAAAACTTTGATTCAATTGGTTGGTAGAAACGTTGGTATAACTACGGCTAAATGGATAAGGGAAAGGATTGGCAGGCACAGGGAATATATAGGCACTATCAACAAATGCCCAAAGCCTGTTGCCGGCAAAGCTGTTATCTATGCCCAGTATCAAACGTTTTACAGCCAATACATCGAAGATGTTTACAGATGCATCATTATTTACATCTGCAGCCATAATTCTGTAAGGAGTGCTAAGCAAAGAGCTTCCAAGTATATGTGCCTGCATCTGCAACACATCCAATACATCTACGCCTTTAGCCCTTATCAGATCGTTGTTTTTATAAGGGGCTATATTGTAATTCCGCAATTGCATCAGGTTATAGGTGTACCGTCCGTTAGCATCTGTAGCCTGATTGTCTGTTGCATCTACTGTAAGGTTGGCAGATACAGTTGGTATGATGGCATTGGTAATATGATACGCCCTTCCTGTAATGGTAATATTGGGTAGCAGGTTTACAGTAATGCTGTTAGACTGCGGATTGTTACTGCCAAGGCAATTCGCATTGCTGGTCATGATGCAGGTAACTGCCTGACCCGTGGTAAGGGTAGTACTGCTATATACATTAGAAGCGCCGTTTTGAACGCTAACACCGGCCACCCTGAAATCGTAAGTAGGCGAAGCACCTCCATTAGCAGGTGTAGCGGTAAAAATCATATTGGTACCTGTAGGCACGTTATTGCCATTAACAGATATGGATACCGATGGTGTTAATGTAGGGTTTATTGTTACAACTACAGGTGCAGACATTACATCGCAACCGCCATTAGTTACCCTTACCGTGTAGGAACCTGTGGTGGTGGCAGCATAAGATTGGCTGGTTTGCCCCGGTATCAACACATTATCCTTAAACCATTGATTGCCTGCAAAGGCAGAGGATGTAAGTGTTACATTTAAGCCCTGGCAAAAAGTAACAGGCCCGTTTGTGGATACTGTAGGTACAACAGGTGGCAGGCCAATATTTATTACTGCACTATTGCTCGACATATTGTAGCAACCAAGTCCATTACCCACCAATACGGTGTAGGTTCCTGATGTGGTAGCACTATAAGTTTGTCCTGTGGAACCCGGTATAGCAACGCCATTTTTATACCATTGGTTAAACGTGCCTGAAGATGAGGTAAGCACTTGACTATTACCAAGGCATACACCAAATGTACCGCTTGGGCTTAACGTTGGTATAGCAGGTACATTAGGGTTAATGGTAATGGTACGTGCCGTACTAAGTGAATGGCATACACCTACATTGGTACTTCTTAATTTGTATACACCAGCATTACTGCCAATAGCATTTGCTACGGTATAGGTCCAGCCTGTGGCACCTGGTACAGGTACGTCATCCTTCATCCATTGCGGAGTGTAGCCATTAGGCATTCCGGTTAATTCAAGTTGATTGCCCTGGCAAACCGTTGTATCTGCAACAGGGAACTGAATTACAGGATTCGTTGGTAGTGCATACACAGTAACAGTCGAACCATTATCTGTTCCCAAAATTGGTTGGCTTGTTGAGAGAATCCTTATACGGTAAGTTCCCTGGAGCACACCCGGAGGTAAAGTACAAACATAACTACCGGCATTAGCGGTACTAGTGGTAGTTCCTATAACTGTGGGATTATTAAAAGTAGTAGCATGCTGGTCACTCAGCTGGAAAACAAAAGTATTATTGGCATTATAGGTAACCGGTGCCGATAACTGCCAGCCCACATTAATGGTGCTGCCTGCGCATACCTGTGTGGCACTTACAATGGTACTTAAAACCGGTGGTGTACCCGGCTTGGTAAATTGCCAGCTATTTACTTTGCTCCATTTGCCGTTTGCATCCCGGGCCCGGATAACTACATTGTGTGTACCAGGGATGATGGCTGATATATCTACATTTAAAGTAAGGTCGGTAAGCACAGTGGCTGGTGCTACTGATACGGGTATACCGTTACCAATACCCGGATCATAATCCAGGTAATATTCTATTGCAGTTACGTTAGGCACGGCACCGGGTGCAGGAGCTGCAGTATATGGTTTTACAAAAAGCCAATAGTTTGTCTGGCTCCATTTGCCTGCTACATCTCTTACCCTGGCACCCACTGTGTGTACGCCATTTTTAAGTGATGAAATACTAACAGGCAAGCTTACCTCGCTAAGGTTTACACCTGGCGTAATGCTGAAAGGTGTGGCCAGCCCAAGGCCCGGATCCTGATCTACAAAGTATTCAAAGTAATTAAGGTTGCCGGGTGCTGCCGGTGCAGGTGCATTGGTATAGGGCTTTACAAACAACCAATAAATAGTTTGGCTCCATTTACCATCGGATGTGCGGCAGCGGCTGCCCATAATATGTACGCCTCTTGCCAGAGGGGTAGGGTCTATATTAATGATAAGGTCGGCTATATTAACGGCAGGTGAGGCAACCGGCACATCAGTGGCGGCTCCAATTCCGGGATCTGTATCAATAAAATATTCAACTTTATTTACCGGGTCAAGCGGCCCTGGTGCTATTGTTACCAAAAAAGGGCGGAACATAATCCAGAAATAGTTCATGCTCCATACACCATTGGCATTACGGGCCCTTGTTCCAAAAAAATGGGCACCCGGGGTAATGCTGCTAACATTAAAAGTTACAGGCACGTTGGGTACCGTTACACCCGGCGTAATGGTAATTGGGGTACCCAGGTTAGGTCCGGGATCCTGGTCTATATAGTACTCAGCGTAAGTAATAATGGGCTGTGCATGTACCTGTTGGCTACTTGCAAACAACAGACCCATCAAAAGGCAAAAGCTATATCCCCAATGCAGTAAGCGTTGGGTAGCGCTATTAAAATTTTGCAATTTTTTCATACCGTATAAGTTAAGCAGCACCATGCTGCCGGATGGTTGGATCAGTTATTGTTACGAACGCTAAATGTTACCGGATAAGGGTTAGTTGTGGCTTGGGAAGTAGTGGCCTGAAACTTATAAAAAGTAGGTATAGCTGCAATACCAGACGGCTTATACGGGTTGGTACCTCCATAAATACCCAAATCGGTGGGAGTAGCTGTGCCCGGTATAAAGCCTGCATTTCTTGCAGGGCTGCTGCCACTTAATTGCCAGGCTGCATCCGGACTGTACAAAGTGGTACTACCGGATATATTATTAGGCACACCGGCAAAATAGGAGTTGCCTGCTGTAGTGATGCCAAATACATTTCCGCTGCTACCAGGGTTGGTGAAAACAAAGCTATTAAGTGAACCGGCCGTGGTATGGTTATTCACAAAAATGGTATTAGCCACACCAGTCCAATAAGTGGTAGACATTGCATTTATACCGTCAATGCAATTTTGAATTACAAACACCGAATTATTAAATGCACAACCACCGCTCCATGCAGACTCAGTGGTGCCTCCAATGCTCCACCAGATACAATTAAGTATTTGGCCACTGTTTACCCCTACTGGTGATTGCTTTCCGCTGGCTGCGAAATATACAGAAGGCCCGAGACAGTTCTCCATCCTCAGATTTGTTATACTACGATTGGCTGTAAAGGACAGCCCAAAGCCGTACTGGGTTACAGAAGGCCTTATACACTGTGTAAATATCCAGTTATTACAAACACCTGAATTATCGAAATTTACATATGAGTCCCGGCAACGCATAATGGTAATATCGTTCAAAGAATCTAGCGTATTGCTTGTGGTAAAACTGGCAGATGTAAGCCCTTGGAATATGCTGCCTGCACTACCTACACCAATGGTAAAGCTGCAACTTGAGACCGTTCCGGGCAATGCCTGCAGACCCGTGTTTGCAATAGAAGGGGATCCACCATAAAGGTTATAAGTATTGGTATTATAACCTGGACCAATAACTACCAGACGCTTGTTTACTGTGCCACTGTAGGAGTTTCCACTACTATAGTTGCCTGGCGTAAGCTGAATGGTGTCACCATTAGCCGCAGCATCTGCGGCTAGTTGAAATGTGGCATAATCAAATCCGGGGACAGGGGTAATAGTTTGAATAAAGCCCACCCTGCGGATGGTGGCATTGGCATTATCGGCAAGGAAGGCCATGGAAATTAAAGTAAGGAAAAAGGATGCAAAACGTTTCATAATGAAAGTATTAGTACAGTTTAAAAGATTAGTTGTTTCCACGAACACTATATGTTACAGGATATGGGCTGGATGATGCCGTAGGCGATGCTGCATTAAAGCGGAAGAAGGATGGTATCGGCGGAATACCTGATAATTGGTATGGATCGGTGCCGCCAAATGCACCAAGGTCGGTAGGAAGCCCACTTCCTGGTATCAAACCTGCATTTTTAGCAGGGCTACTGGCGGATAAACGCCATGCTGCATCCGGACTATTGAGTGTGGTGCTGCCTGACACATTATTAGGTACACTTTCAAAAATGGAATTACCAGCAAAACTGGCTGCGTATATATTTCCGGATGAGCCGGGGTTTGTTGAAACAAAACTGTTCACCGGAGAGCCTGTGGTCATATTGTTAATAAAAATTACATTACTTGTACCTGATATATAACTGGTAGAAAAGTAGGTCATTGCATCAATACAATTCTGAACAATAAAATATCCATTATTAAATCCCAGTCCACCCATATAAGGACTCTCAAGCCCCCCACCACCTATGGAATGGAATATGCAGTTGAGGATCATCCCTGAGTTTTTACCATTTGTACCGGCAATAGAATTTACAGCAAAGCTCAAAGACACACCGATGCAGTTTTCCACCCGCAGGTCGCTGATGCTTCTGTCACCAAGAAAGGCAAATGAGCTTTGCCACAAGTAAACTCTATAGGATTTGCTGATTTTCCAATTATGCAATACGCCATAATTACCAATGGCCAAGTTAAGCTCCCTACACCGGGTAACTAAAATATCCTTAATGGAGTCTGTGGTATTGGTAACATAAATGTTGGTGTAATACAAGCCCATAAAGCTGGTCCCGTTGCTGCCGAAGCCCAGGGTAAAATTGTTATAATAATTATTTCCCGGCAGGGCTTGCAAATTGGTATTAGGTATTCCGCTACCTGGCTGGTTATAACTATTATACCAATAGCCGGGCCCCATAATAATTAAACGTTTGGTAATGGTGCCGGTATAACCGAAACCATTGCTGGGTGTACCAGGATAAAGCTGAATAGTATCCCCCGAAGCTGCAGCATCATGTGCTGCCTGAAAATAGTAATAGTCCACTCCCTCAACCTGAGTAATGGAACCAAGAAAGCCCACCCTGCGGATGGTAGCCTGTGCCTGCTGCGATTGCAAAGCCAGCAGCAAAACCATTATCAGGCAATACGAGTTTCGTTTCATATCTGTGTTTGGAATTTGAAGTTTATAATTAATTATGGCTGCTCATTCATTGGATTGGTCGTATTCTTCAGGTTGTTACCCTGAGCCTGTCGAAGGGCTTATTGTATGTCTATATTGCATATCGGTTAGCAGGGCTTCAACGGCCTCAGCCTGACAATCTTGCGATTTCCTTGACTACACGATATTGATTCTTCATTTATAGTTCATATTTAGCTCGTCAGTTATTGCTCTTTATACT
>JAYUTQ010000248.1:0-1692 GCA_043755055.1 Chitinophagaceae bacterium
ATGTTGCAGCTAAGGCGGTGGAAATCGATCAGCAAACAGGCTCAAACGGATTTGCTGTTGGCCCGTCCAAAACAGCTTCGGGTAATGCTATTTTGTATATCAATCCACACGTTACATTTTACTTTAGGCCCGAGGTACATATTAGCAGTAAAGAAGGACTTAACGCATACGGAGCAGTAACCTGGGGACAGTTTTTTGTGTATCAGGGCTTTAACGAACATTGCGGCTGGATGCACACAAGCAGCAATGTAGATGTGGCAGATATGTACGAAGAAAAAACGGTGACAAAAGATGGAAAATTATTCTACGAATATGAAGGACAATTGAAACCATTAAAAGAAAAAATGATAAATATCCGATACACAACGGCAAGTGGTTCAGAGCAAAAAAAAATCAAAACTTACTATACGCATCATGGGCCGGTAATGGCAAAGAGGGATGGCAAATGGATCAGCCTGAGGTCGTACAATCGTTCTATGGTGAGCCTGGTGCAAAGCTGGAAACGTACCAAAGCCAGAGGCCTTAAAGATTATAAAAAAGTAATGTATTTAAAAGCAAATACCAGCAACAACACAGTGTTTGCAGATAGCAAGGGTAATATTGCCTACTGGCACGGAAACTATGTTCCGGTGCGTAATTCAAATCTGGATTGGAGCAAGCCAGTAGATGGTACCAAAGCTGCTACTGAATATAATGGCCTGCACATGGTTGATGATATTGTGCATGTGATAAACCCTGCCACTGGATTTATTCAAAACTGTAATTCCACACCGTTTACAGTGTCCGGCACAAGTAGCCCTACAAAAGAAAATTATCCTGCATATATGGCACCCGACGGCGAAAATTTCCGGGGCATTAATGCTGTCAGAATTTTTAGCAAAGGCAGTAATTACACCATCGACAAAATAATAGCAGATGGCTACGACACTTATCTATCCGCTTTCGAAATACTGGTACCGGCTTTGGTGAATTTGTTCGAAAAAAACGTTAGCCCAAATGATTCGATTTATCAGAGCGTAAAAGAACTGATAGCCGTTTTAAAACAATGGGATTACCGCAGTGGCGAAGCCAGTATTGCTACAACTTTGGCGGTAGAATGGGCGGAAGTATTGAGCCCGGCCATTCAAAAAATATACATCAATCAAGGTGATAAAGATCAGGTGCAACGTACCATACAATTTGCTGCCACGGCTACCCCCAAAGATTTTTTAGAACCGTTATTGGCAGTAAAAAATGCATTAATAAAAAGGTTTGGTAAATGGCAAATGCCCTATGGCGAAGTGAACCGTTTTCAGCGGATCAGCAACGATTTAATAGATCGTTTTGATGATAAGCAACCAAGTTCTCCGATTGGTTTTACTTCGGCTTTGTGGGGGCAATTGCCCTCGTATAAGAGTAGCTACTTTCCCAATACTACAAGCCGGTATGGTTTTCACGGAAATAGCTTTGTGTGTGCTGTAGAGTTTGGTAAAAAGATAAAAGCCAAATCGCTTTTAGCCGGTGGGCAAAACAGTGATCCCGCCTCAAAACATTTTAAAGACCAGGTCGAAATGTATACCAAAGGACTGTTTAAGGAGGTTTTATTTTACAAAGAAGATGTTTTGAAACACATAGAAAAACAATACCATCCTGGTATGTAGGAACACGCCTCGAGGCGTGTTCCTACGAGGCGTGTTCCTACAAAAAATTTTA
>JAYUTQ010000249.1:0-3720 GCA_043755055.1 Chitinophagaceae bacterium
ATACATCCTGGCCGAGGCAGCATCTGCAACCAATACATTCAGTTTCGCAGTTAATGTATCAGTAAGCTGGAGTAATTGTGCGTTGCTGTATTTTGCAAATTTTAACTGCATTATGAAAGCACTGCCAAGGCGGTTATAATTAAAACCCCACAGCCAGTTAAAGCTGATGTAAATAAGTAAAATCGTTTGCAGCACCCTGCGGCCATAATACAGCACCAGCCTGCGATTGAGCTGTTTTTTTCGCCATCTTTTTATAAAATTAATAATGCGGATAATGATCCACACAATAGCAATGCCATACAATAAATCGCCTATGCTAAAGGGTATCCAACCCAATAAAAACCTAGATGCCTTACTGATTAGAGGATACAAACCAGTGGAATAATAACGCTCTATAAACGAAGGAAACTGATTTATAATCAGGGTAATAAATGCGACAATAGTGAGTACTATCAGGAACCTGTATTGTTGTAATTGCTGTTTCATGCTATGCCGTAGCAAATATTCATATTGTATTTTAAAAAGGCATTAATTTTTTATGATGTTTTATCATTTAAAGGAAAATATATTCCCCATTAATTAACAAAATCCCACTTAAACCCAAACCGTAAAAAATTAACCGGTGTAGGGTACAGTGGCGCTGCAAAATTATTTTTAAGAAATCCTGCCTGTGGCGAAAAAGTAAGGGTGTTCAGGTTTTCCATCCTGATAAAACAATTGAAACTTTTGATGCGAAAATGGAAGAAAGCAGCAATATCCGGCCGGTTGCTGATGGTGGTTTTTTCCTGCAGAAAAAACTGCTGCGTTAGCGGTGAATAGTCATCGGCCTTAAACGGCGAAAAATACCGGATATCAAGACCGGTGGCCATATCCAGATTTCTGAAAAATACACCTTCATAAACTATTCGTTGGCGGGTGTATAGTGCCGGCAGGTTAATTACATTACCCGTAGGCTGCTGAAAATGCAACTCCGAATACAGGTTCCAGCGTTTGCTGAGCCTGAACTTTTTTTCGGCACTAAGATGTAGCACACTTGCAATGCCGCTTGCCTGCGTAGCATGATAAAAACTATCGAAGTAGGTATAGTTCGCTATCAGGTAATAATGTGCACTCAGGTTTATTTTAGATTTTATTTCGTTTACCGAAGCAAAAAGATGGGTGATATTTTCTTTATTAAATGATGCATTGGAAGGCAACAAAGGAAAACTGCTCCGGCTATCGTACACAAAAGATGGCGTATGGTTTGTGTTTTGAAAACCTAGCACCACATCGCCAAAACGCTTGCCCAGAAAGGCTTGTAGCTGAACTCTGGCCGTGTAATCGCCGGCATTATAACCACTGATATACAACTGACCATTGGCATTGATATCCCATTTTTTGTTTCGGGTACGGTTACGGTATTCGCCCAAAACGTACAGGTTATTGAGGTTCAGGTTTGTATTGTCAAGCGTACCGCTAAGCATTTGATAAGCAGCCCCGAGCTTTAAAAACTGGTTCTGATTTTGCTTTTCCGGAAAAAGAATCAGGGCAAATTCGTTTTTCAGCTCTTTCCAATCATCTTTAAAAAGTATGCTGCCACCTATGGCAGTGTAACCGTAATATTTCTGAATGGAATCAGCCGAAACTGCATCTCTGAAACCGTTACTGCTGCTACCATAAGTAAGGTTATGTTGTATGCGGATGCGGGGGTAAAAAAGCTTGATAACAGATGAATCAGTGACCACAGAATCCTTCTGGCCAAAATCGTATTGGTGCCGAAAATAAAAGGTTGAATTTTTATAGATAGCTCCTGTAACCTCGGTGCTTGCAAAAAAATTGGAATTGAACTGACCATCGCCACCAATTTTTGTGGGCACTAAAAACCGGTCTTTGTAGCGCTCATCGTCCAATAAAGCATCGGTGGTAATGCCGCCGCTTTCGCCTGCCGAAACCTTATTACTGAGGTACACAGCAAAGCCGCTGTACCGTAATTTTTTTGTTTTAAAAGCCGTGGATAATCTGATGCCACGGTTATTGTTAGAAAGATTTTTTAGAGAACCCGGAGAGGTTACAAACCTAAAATCGAATGTTGCATTCCAGGTGGGCTTAATATTTTGGGTAAAAAGTACAGAAATGGTTTGCTCGGCCCTGCCGCCAATAATATAGCCGAGCTCGGAGTAGGGTCTCGTGGTCTGAAAAAACCTGGTTTCCTCCAGCTTATACTGGTACACATCGTATGCATGAAAACCGGGATCGAAACCGGCGGTCATTCTTGGCGTAAAAAGAATGGGCCTAGTAGCCGACCCCAGATTGCCTAAAAATAAATGGTCGAAAGGGATGGGTATTCTTTTGATCAGATTCAGCACATTGGAATCCAATTTCCGATTGATTGTGCTATCGTAATAGCGGAAGGAAACGGTAACACTATCTTCAAGACCGGTGCGGTGAGCAAGGCTGTCGCCGCCTTTTATACGGCTATTGGGGCCTTGAGGCCGGCCATTGTTATTCACCCCACCTTGCTGATTCATCGGCGGTCTTCCTGTACCTATTTGTCCTTCTTGTGCAAACATTTGCTTACACAAAAACAGCATAAAAATTAAAAAGAAGATACGGACCGAAGGCATGTGGCAAAGAAAATGAAAGCAAGTGATAATAATTTGCAAATCCCGCAAAAGCGGATCAAGTTGTGCAGATTAGCAAATCAATGTCGTTTACATATGCAAATAAGAAGATTGTCAGGTTGTAAATCCCGTTCGTCCGGGGCTGAGCTTGTCGAAGCCCTAGTTGTCAATCTAATAAACGATCTGCATGAAGCCCTTCGACAAGCTCAGGGTGACAATCTTATTAAACTACATTGATTCTGCTCAATTATAGTGCTCCTACCAATTCTCTAAATATCAATGTGAGCTTGGGTTCGGCGGCATTGGCGGCTTCCAATACTTCGGCGTGGGTAATGGTATTTTCTTCTTCCCGAATA
This sequence comes from Chitinophagaceae bacterium, assembly GCA_043755055.1. GTDB lineage: Bacteria > Bacteroidota > Bacteroidia > Chitinophagales > Chitinophagaceae > JAZKFT01. The sequence goes on from JAYUTQ010000249.1 coordinate 2,957, forward strand.
CCAATATCGGTAATAACGCTCATGGCAAAAACAGGAATATCCATGTGACGGGCAGCAATTACTTCCTGCACGGTACTCATGCCCACGGCGTCGCCACCAATTATTTTCAGCAGTTTGTATTCGGCCCGGGTTTCGAAAGTGGGGCCGGTAACGCCGCAGTAAACGCCTTCTTTTACTTCTATATTATTGGCTGCGGCTATGGCTTTTGCCTTGATAATTAATTCTTTGCTATATGGTTCGCTCATATCGGGGAACCTTGGGCCGAGTTCGGCCACATTATGCCCAAGCAATGGGTTGATGGCAAAAAAGCTGATATGGTCGTTGATGATCATTAAATCACCCACTTTAAAACCGGGGTTCATACCGCCGGCGGCATTACTTAAAAGCAGGGTTTGGATGCCAAGCCATTTCATAACACGGATGGGATACGCCACTTCGGCGGGTGTGTAGCCTTCGTAATAATGAAAACGGCCTGCCATACACACCACAATTTTGCCATTGAGTTTACCAAAAATCAATTTGCCGCTATGACCTTCCACTGTGCTCACCGGAAAATGCGGAATGTCTTCGTAAGGTATTTCACACTCTACTTCTATTTCTTTACCCAAATTACCAAGCCCACTGCCCAACACAATGCCCACTTCGGGTTTGTAAGGATAGTAATTATTAATAATCGAAATGGTTTCGTTGAGTTGTTCGATAATGGTCATTTTATAATTTGGAATTTAAAATTAAAAGATTAGTTGCTAAAACCCTGACAGGGC
>JAYUTQ010000250.1:0-3717 GCA_043755055.1 Chitinophagaceae bacterium
TGTATTATTAAAACTTGCTTTTACACCATCATTAATTCTAATCAGGTTGGGTTTGGTAAGTGTTTTTTTACAGCCATTACTGTTGGTAATAGTTAGCGAAATATTAAACAGACCTGTGCTGGTATAGGTATGTGTTGGGTTTTGAAGATTGCTGATATTTCCATCTCCAAAATCCCATTGCCAATTGGTAATGGTTCCGCTACCTGCCTGAGACATGTCGGTGAATGTAACATTTAACGGATAGCATCCTGTTTGTGGGCTCGCATCAAAATTAACTGTTGGATTTGCAAATACAGTTATGTAGTTTATTTTGGTAACGGTACTGCTGTCTGCTGCCTTATACACAGTTAATCTAATGGTATAGGTTCCGGGGTCAAAATAAGTACCTGAGGGGTTTTTTAATGTTGAGGTTGTTCCGTTACCTAAATTCCAAAACCATGATGTGGGTGCTCCGGCAGATTGATCTGTAAATAGCACCCGAATAGGGGCGCAGCCCGAAGTAGGTGAGCCACTAAAATCGGCCACCAATTGTGCAAACGATGTTACACTACTACAAATAAGTAGCAACACCATTATATTTTTTATAAAAACAGACTTCCCCGGTCTCATACAAATCTTTTGCAAAATGTGTCTTCGTTTTTCTTTTACTTAACCAAATACCATAGATGTTCTGACCGGTTTAGGGAGAGATTTGAGTAGTGTGGGGGTCGGTTGCAGTGGGTGTAGTATTGTATTTATTTGATTTTAAGCGATACTTTCCATTCTATACCACTTACAAATTGATTCATCTTAGGGCCTTGGGAATCCTGATAATAAATAGCCCAGGTACCATTAAGCCTGCTTAGCGGATTACCCGATGTAAAATTTGCAGACAAAACTTTTGTATTAAAATCTGCACCCCATGTGCCGGTTATAGAATTAGTTCCTTTTTTAGCTACTACTGTGTAATCACCTTTAAAATTAAAATCGTAGCCGTCAAACTCACTGGTGTAAATATTGGGTCCTTCAAGATATTGTGCTACATACCATGTATTGGCCGACATAGCTTCAACCAATGCATCCTGTTTTTTTTGTTCAATTGCTTTTTCGCAACCAAAACTGGCTGTTAAAATGATAACTAATAAAAAAAAGTGTAAAAATTTAGGCCGCATATAGATTGGTTTAAAACCGTTGTAAGTTAAGACCTTTTACCGAACAGAATTGCTGCCCTGTGACATAAATTTAGACCTCGCATAGTCAATAAAAATTTCACTATTTAGCCCCTCGCCACAAATAGATTTACATAAAATGTCGGATTCCAACATTCTTCCTTTTATATGAACGTGATTGCCAAGCCATGACCTCATCTTTTTAAAACGCTCTTCACCCGTTATATTATAATTTGCTACAAGATCTTTCTTAGATTGGTAAAACATCTGCACAGCATACAAACTGCCCAGGCTATAGGTTGGAAAATATCCAAAACTTCCATGACTCCAGTGAATATCCTGTAAGCATCCATGCTTATCATCAGGCACTGTTACGCCAAGATATTTTAAATACATTTCGTTCCATAGTATTGGAATTTCATTTACATGCAAAATTCCTGCCATTAATTTTTTTTCTATCTCATAACGGATCATTACATGAAAATGATATGTTAGTTCATCAGCTTCGGTTCTAATAAGCGATGGCTTTACTTCATTTAGAGAATGATACAGTTGCTCAGCGGTAACGCCTTTCATCTGTTTTGGAAAATGTTGGGCTATAATGGGCATTAGCCATTGGCAAAACGGAAGGCTCCTGCCAATGCAATTTTCCCATAAACGGCTCTGGCTTTCGTGTATGCTTAGCGAACAAGCTTCGCCTAGCGGCAGGCCATATTGCTCGGTTGGTAATCCTTGTTCGTACCAGGCATGGCCGAGTTCATGCAGTGTACTCCAGGTCATATAACCCAGATTTTGTTCATTTATCCGGGTGGTAATGCGTACGTCTTGTGGGCTAAAGCTTGTGGTAAAAGGATGTTCGCTAAGGTCTTGCCGGCCAAGGCCGAAATCGAAGCCCATACGCTGCAGCAAATCGTTACAAAAAGCCCATTGCTTGTCTTTTTCAAAATATTGGCTTAATGGATCTGTGATTTTTTCTTGTTTTACCAACACCTCGTCCAGTAAGGCTTTCAACGGTTGCAGCAGATTGCCAAATATACCATCCAGCCATGCTACATGGCTTCCTTTTTCGTAATCATTTAGCAAGGCATTGTATGGATGATCTTCGTAACCTAGCAGGTCGGCCTCCTGTTTTTTTAACCCGGTTAATTGTTCCAGTTCTGGTAAAAAAATGGCAAAACTATTTTGCTTTCTTGCTGCTACCCAGGCATGGTAGCTTTTGGTTACCTGCTCACTTATTTTGCGTACAAAGGCAGCGGGTAGTTTTATGCTTTTATCAAAATCGTATTTGGTTAGTGCAATATTTCTTTGCTGGTTGGCATCTAAATCTGTTCTTCCGCTCAGTTCTTCCAGTAAATGGCCAAGGGCTGGGGCGGTAAAAAATTCATGGGCCAGTTCGCTTAAAGTTGCCGATTGCTGCCCCCTGAAATCGGTAGCTTTTTTAGGTAAATAGGTTTCCTGATCCCATTGTAAAACAGCATTGGCATACCGTAAATCAGCAATTCGATGCATCTGCTGCACGTAACTGTTATAGAGATCGGTAGAATTTTTCTGAATAAGCATATAGTTGTAAAAATAGGCCGCAGGTTATTGCAGCTGTTATTCATTGTTAGCATGTGGACATCTTGAACCCAAACCAAATGCCTTATTTTGCAAATAAACAAAAACCCAAATGCTGATTGACCACATTATTAAAGAATTGGAAACCCTGGCTCCGCCTGTTTATCAGGAAAGTTATGATAATGCCGGGCTGATAACCGGCAATAAAAACTGGGATTGCACCGGCATCATTTGTAGCCTAGATTGTACGGAAGCAACTGTAAAAGAAGCCATTGAAAAAAAATGCAACTTCATTGTTGCCCATCATCCAATCGTTTTTAGCGGGTTAAAAAAAATTAATGGTAACAATTATGTAGAGCGGACTGTAATAGCCGCCATCAAAAACGACATTGCTATCTATGCCATTCACACCAATCTCGATAATGTAATGCATGGCGTAAACAACCGCATTGCAGACAAATTGGGTTTGCTGGAAAAATACATTCTGGCACCCAGGCAAGGAATTATTTACAAGCTATTTACCTATGCCCCCGCTAGCCATGCCGAGGCAGTTAAGGAAACATTATTTGCAGCCGGAGCCGGCAAAATTGGCCTGTACGAGGAATGTAGTTTCAACATAAACGGAACGGGCACATTCAAGCCCATGGCCGGTTCCAGCCCATTTTTGGGTGAAGTAGGAACAAGAGAAACTGCCGAAGAAGTAAAAATTGAAGTTATTTTTCCGCATTACCTGCAATCAAAAATTTTACAGGCTTTGTTTGCCGCACACCCTTACGAAACGGTGGCCTATGAAGTAATAAAGCTGGAAAACCAACATCAGGAAATTGGTAGCGGCATGATAGGCCACCTGCCGGAAAGTATGCCGGAAACTGATTTTCTCAATTTGGTAAAAAATGTATTTGGTCTCAGCATTATCAGGCATACGCCTTTGCTAAATAAGCCTGTAAAAACTGTGGCCGTTTGTGGTGGTTCGGGCAGCTTTCTTACCAAAACTGCCATAGCTGCCGGGGCC
>JAYUTQ010000251.1:0-3717 GCA_043755055.1 Chitinophagaceae bacterium
TTACGATTTATGAATTACGATTTACGATTTTTTGTAAAAAGGTTCAAGTAACAAGCGTCAGGGTTCAAGGGCAATAGTATAATTTTTTAGCCAGGGGCCAGTACTACTATTGGGCAACATTGGCGACGCTCCATTCGAATATGGTAATGCTATTTGGCTTTTATCGGTTAGTATTCTATCTACAAGTTTCAGACGCCATGCTGGCGTCTCTACAAAACCAATCCATTATCCATTGTCCATTACACAATTATCCATTAACCCCTATTTATCCAATACCCAGGTATCCTTACTGCCACCGCCTTGCGAAGAATTTACGACCAAACTTCCTTCTCTTAAAGCGACACGGGTTAGCCCGCCTGGTACTATTTCAATACCATCGGGGCCGCAAAGTGCATAAGGGCGTAAATCCACATGGCGTGGCTGTAGTTTTCCATTTATAAAACAAGGCACCGTGCTCAACTGAATAATTGGCTGGGCAATATAATTTCTTGGTTCTTCCTGTATGGCTTTTATGCAGCCGGCTAGTTCTTCGTCGCTGGCAGAGTTGCCCATAACCAAGCCGTAGCCACCGCTTTCGTTGGTCTTTTTTACCACCATATTTTGTATATTGGCAATGGTATGTTCCAGTTCGTCTTGGTTTTCCATACGGTAGGTATGTACATTTTTAAGTATCGGTTCCTGGTTCAGGTAATACTTAATCATATCCGGCACGTAGGCATAAATGGCTTTATCATCGGCCACGCCATTACCTATGGCATTTACAATGGCTACATTGCCTTTGCGGTAGGCACTCATCAAACCTGCAACTCCTAATAAACTTTTTGGATTAAACACCAATGGGTCTAAAAATTCATCATCCACCCTTCTGTAAATTACATCCACCTGCTTAAGGCCATTGGTGGTTTTCATAAAAACCTTGTGGTTATCCACCACTAAATCACGGCCTTCTACCAGTTCCACACCCATATAACGGGCAAGGAAAGTATGCTCGTAATAAGCACTATTATAAATACCCGGCGTTAGCAATACCACAGTAGGGTTGCTTATTTGGCGGGGCGCCAGGCTTAGTAATATTTTGTGTAAAATAATGGGGTAATTGCTTACGCTACGCACCTTGTTACTGCTCAGCAATTCCGGGAATAACCGCTTGGTAACTTCCCTGTTTTCCAGCATATAGCTTACGCCGCTTGGGGTACGCAGGTTATCTTCCAGCACATAAAATTCACCATCGGCACCTCGTATTAAATCGATACCACTTATATGTACATATAGCTGATGTGGCACTGTAATGCCAAAAACCTCCCTGTTAAAATGCGGACAGGAAGCAACTAAAGCGGCCGGTATTTTACCATCCTTTATTATTTCCTGGTCGTGGTACACATCGTGTAAAAACATGTTGAGGGCCTTTAGCCGCTGCTTAATGCCTTTTTCTATATGTTCCCACTCCAATGCCGTTATAATACGGGGCAGCACATCGAAAGGAAAAATGCGTTCAATGCCTTCATCATTACTATACACCGTAAAAGTGATGCCCTGACTTAAAAACAGTTCATTTGCCAGCTTTTCTTTTTGGTGAAACGAATCGGCTGAAAACCGCTGGATATAATCTTTAATAAGCTGATATGGCTGCCGGATACTCTCGGCCGAACGCATTTCGTCGTACGTGGCAAGCGGCTGATTATAGCTGTCGCTCCAATGGGGCATTGTATCCATAAGCATAATTGGTTATTGTTTAAAGATAGGGGGAGGGGAACAGAAAAGTGAAAAATGGTTAAAAAAATATGAAGTTTTTATAGCGATTGTTGAATAATAGGGACCGAAATGGGTATTTAGGTAGATATTTTTTATTGTGGTATGTGGCAGATTCGATACACAGGCTTATAGATTTTCCCATTTCCTCCTAACCACTTTGTTAAAAACCTCCCCACCCATCCGTTACACAGCCGAAACAATTACTTTTGGCCTCATTTATTTTAGAGAAGTTATGAGAAGTATTTTATTTAGAACCGGATTGCTTGCCCTAATCCTTACTGCAACTACCTGCATTTTTGCCCAAACTAAAAAAGTAGTGGCCGATAAAATTGTAGGCAAAGTAGGCGACCGCATCATCCTGAGCAGCGATATTTTTAATGCCATCAGCGATATAAAACGCCAGGGCGGACAATTACCGGACAATCCAGAATGTATTTTAATGGAAGGCGAACTGATTAAGAAAGCATTGGTAATACAGGCCGAAAAAGACAGTTTACCCGTAAGCGACGATGAAATAGATGCCTTGCTCGATAATCAGATACGTGGTTTTATACAGCAATATGGCAGTAAAGAAGTGTTGGAAGAAGTGGCCGGCAAGACTATTTATCAAATGAAGGAAGATTTTAAAATTCCTTTTAAAGAAAAAAAGCTGGCCGAAGCCATGCGGGGTAAAATAGTAGACAACATTAAAATTACCCCGAATGAGGTAAAAGATTACTGGAACACCATACCCAAAGACAGCCTCCCCTTTTACGAAAGCGAAATAGAATTGGGTAAAATCGTCATTTTTCCAAAAGCAAGTCGGGATATAGAAAGCTATACTGCCAAACAACTGAACGACATTAAAAGACAGATAGAAGTAGGCGGCAAAAAGTTTGAGCAAATGGCCAAGCTATATACACAAGACCCCGGCAGTAAAGAAACAGGCGGCCAATACAATATAAACCGCAACGATAAATTCTGGGATCCGGTTTTTATCTCTACATCGTTTAAATTAAAAGAGGGACAGATTTCCAGTGTGGTAAAATCCAAATTTGGATTGCACATTATACAGCTTGTAAGCCGTGCAGGCGACGATGCTGTAGTAAGGCATATATTAATGATACCGGAGGTAACGGAGGATGAGATTGGCGAAGCCAAGGCAAAGCTTGATAGTATACAACTATTACTAACAAATGGCAAAATGCAGTTTGGCGAAGCCGTAAGCAAATTTAGCGATGAGGAAGAAAGCAAATTTACCGGCGGTATGCAGCAAAGCCGCAATGGTGGCTCATTTCTGGCCATTGACGAATTGGATAAAGAAATTATTCCCCTGCTTAAAACATTAAAACCGGGCCAATACAGCAAGCCACAATCTTATACCGACGAACGTGGTAAAAAAGGCGTTCGCATTGTGTACCTGCGTACCCGTACCGAGCCACACCGTGAAAACCTGAAAGACGATTACAACCGCGTAGCCACAAGATCTTTGGAAGAGAAAAAGCAAAACACTTTGGAAAAATGGTTTGCTACACATATTAGCAACTATTACATTTTTATAGACCCCGATTTTCAGAACTGCACCCAATTAGATACTTGGAAACAACAGGCTTTGGTTTCAAAATAAAACGCCTCCGAAAACTTTAATATGCCCCGGTTACAGCCGGGGCATATTTCTTTAGATATTTATTCAATGTTTAAACATTGAATCAGAATTTTCCCTTATTTTTGCACTGTAAAAAACATAACTATGAATATTGTAATTATTTCCGGAAGCCCACGAAACGGCAGCGTAACCCATAGAGTAGCACTTCATTTAAAAAATTATCTGGAGCAAAAAACGGCCCATCAAATAGAGTTGGTAGATATGCAGCAACATAATGTGCCGCCCATTCAGGCTGCATGGTCTTCTGTAGAAAAAGCACCTGTGGAATTTCAGCCATTGGCAAAAACAATGTTTGAGGCGAATGCCTATATATTGGTAAC
>JAYUTQ010000252.1:0-1686 GCA_043755055.1 Chitinophagaceae bacterium
GGAATAGTAGTTTTTACACCTTCTATGATATACTCACTCAGGGCACGGTACATGGTGTCAATGGCTTCTTCACGGGTTTGGGCAGTGGCTATAAGCTTACCAATCATACTATCGTAATAAGGCGGAATAGTGTATCCTGCATATACATGACTATCTACCCGTACGCCGTGGCCGCCGGGTGTGTGCAGCACGGTAATTTTTCCGGGGCTTGGTCTAAAATCATTGTACGGATCTTCGGCATTAATACGACACTCAATGGCATGCATGGTAGGCTCGTAATTTTTACCACTAATGGCAATGCCGGCCGCTATTTTTATCTGCTCTTTTATCAGGTCGAAACTGATAACTTCTTCGGTTACGCAATGCTCTACCTGAATCCTGGTGTTCATTTCCATAAAGTAGAAGTTGCGGTGTTTATCTACCAAAAACTCTACTGTACCTACCCCTTCGTAGTTAATGCAGGCACCGGCTTTAATGGCGGCATCGCCCATGGCTTGCCTTAGTTCAGGCGTCATAAAAGGGCTTGGGCTTTCTTCTACCAGCTTTTGGTGGCGGCGTTGTATGCTGCAATCCCTTTCGCTAAGATGAGCCACCGTTCCGAACTGATCACCGGCAATTTGAATTTCGATATGGCGTGGTTCTTCCACAAATTTTTCCATGTAAATACCATCGTTTTTAAACGAGGCAGCAGCTTCCTGTTTGGCTGTATTAAAGGCCTTTTCCATTTCTTCCTCACTCCAAACCACCCTCATGCCTTTACCGCCACCACCGGCTGTGGCTTTTAGTATTACGGGATAGCCTACAATTTTGGCACTTTCGTTGGCATGATCTATACTTTCCAGCAAACCTTCTACGCCAGGCACCACGGGTACACCAGCCTTAATCATGGTTTCTTTAGCTGTCACCTTGTCGCCCATGGCGTTAATCATGCTTGGTGTTGGGCCTATAAATTTAATGCCATGGCTTCCACATATTTCAGCAAACCTTGCATTTTCTGCCAAAAAACCATAGCCGGGATGGATTGCATCGGCATTGGTGATTTCGGCCGCCGCCATAATATGCGGTATGTTCAGGTAGCTTTCGCTGCTTTGTGGTTTACCAATGCAAACGGCCTCATCAGCAAATTTTACGTGTAACGAATCTTTGTCGGCAGTGGAGTAAACCGCTACTGTTTTAATACCCATCTCACGGCAGGTACGGATAACACGAAGGGCTATTTCACCACGGTTAGCAATTAGTATTTTCTTAAACATAATATTGAAATTAAGTTTTTAAGTCAATGAGTCAATGGTCATTGGGGTCTTTCGTTGTTAAAAAGAAAAGTCACTAAATCATTACTCATTTTACAAACGCAAAATGATATATTGACCCAATGACCAAATAACTTTATTAAGAAGGATCTACAAGGAACAAAGGCTGATCGTACTCTACCGGCGAAGAGTCTTCTACCAATACTTTTACCACTTTGCCTTTTACTTCACTTTCTATCTCATTAAAAAGTTTCATGGCTTCTATTATGCACACTACTTTACCTGGTTCTACCTCTGTACCTACTTCGGCAAACATGGGTTTGTCTGGCGTGGAGCGGCGATAGAACGTGCCAATCATCGGGCTTTTAATGGTAATGAGGTTATCAGCAGCCTTAGGCGCTTCATCCTTAGCGGCAGGGGCTGATGGGCTTGCTGC
>JAYUTQ010000253.1:0-1684 GCA_043755055.1 Chitinophagaceae bacterium
TTAGGCAGCAGCATGCTGTGTATGGCATTTTGCTGTATGTGGCCAGCACTATTTTTATACTCTACCTTGCTTTTGGCACCAATAAACCAGATTCGGCCACATGGAATGCCCTTTTCTGGATTACCCAATTATTTGTAGTTACAAATGCCGTGGCCAAAAGCTTTTTGGGCGATAGCAAAGGCCGTCAATTGTATTACTATTCCATTGCGAATCCGATTGATTATATTTTCTCAAAACTGATAGGTAATGTTTTGCTGATGCTTGTTTTAAGCATGGTAAGTATTTTGCTCTACGTTTTATTGCTTGGCAATCCGGTGCAAAATGCAGTCGCTTTTTTTGGTATTTCTTTATTGGGCGGCATTAGCCTTTCGCTGGTATTTACATTGCTAAGTGCCATAGCTTCCAAAGCACAACAGCAGGCAAGCCTGATGGCCATTTTGGGGTTTCCGATTATTATTCCACAGTTAGTGTTGCTTATTCGACTAAGCAAGTCGGCATTAGGTGAGGTTTTCCGCAGTGGTGTGGTGTTGCAGCTAACGGGCCTGCTCATTGGTTTGGATATTATGATCATCGTTTTAGCCGCCATTTTATTCCCGTATTTGTGGAAAGATTGATACAAAACCTTGCTATTTTTATATCCAAATAACACACCATGCGGAGCATCTTTCCTTTTCTTCTTTTTTCCTGCATCTTTCTTTTTTCCTGTAAAAAGAAAAAAACTATGGAGGCAGTTCCCAGGCTAATGGTTACTAATGTGATGGACTCTGTCATCATTTTACCAGGTACTATTTTACAATACAATGCGACGCCTGCAGCCAATTTTTCACTTAACAATACAGCAGCCGGAACGATAGACAATACCGGAAAATTTACCGCTGGTACAGCCGAAGGCGTATACACCATTACCATTGTAAATACGGTGAATACAAAAGACACGGTTCGCCGGATGGTAATTGCAACCAAACATGCAGCCGTATTTAATGGCATGAAAACCGGCGGTTATATATTAAGCTTTCGCCATGCTGCGGCAAGTACCGGAAGTGATCAGTTTGGAAGCCTTACACCTAATTGGTGGAAAAGCTGCGACGCAACATTGGCCCGACAAATTACGGACCCCATCGGCTATCGCCAAAGCGACAGTACAGGTTATGTAATGAAACTGATGAAATTGTCTTTTGACACAATTATGACTAGTGAATATTGTCGTTGCAAACAAACCGCTGAGTACTTTAATTTAGGTGTACCAATCAAAGAATATCAGGCATTAACGTACTATGTGTACGATGAAAATAATCGCTATGCAAACACGATGAATTTGTACGCATCAAAGGCCATAAATGCCAAAAATTATATAGGCGTTACACATGCCGGATTTTCGGTTATTCCAAGCCCGGCGCCACTTGCAAACCTGCAATGGGGCGATTGTGCTGTACTTAAATTAGTAGCCCCGGGCACACAACCCACTTATGTAAAAACGATTACAGTAGCCGATTGGCTGGTGCTGGCAAGAAGATAAATAAAATCAGGAACGGTAGTTTTTTCTAAAGTCTTGTAAGCCGGGTAATGATAATGCGATCGCAAACATTGGCTGTATCTACCTTCCAATCCACTTTTACAGCAATTGGAAAGCTTTCCGACTCACTGATTCCCAAATCGGCATCGTTACTTATAAGCCTGAAATCTG
>JAYUTQ010000254.1:0-8472 GCA_043755055.1 Chitinophagaceae bacterium
GTGGAAAAAATGCGGAGTTCTTTATTGTCGGCACTGCGGTAAATGAGTTCTTCCCGCCAGTCGCCAAAAAGGTCGGCGCTAAGGCAGGGGTTTGCTTTGGTGCCGTTGTTGGAAGCACAGGCAAAATCTCTTGCATCAAAAACTTTTTTATTGGTACTGCTGAGGTAGTCCCATTTGCTTACAGTAGTTCCATTTAATATTTCGCTTAATACATCACCATCCCAAAAAATACCCATATTACATGGCGGTGTATTTTCGGCTATTTTATTGCCCTTGCAATCGAACATACCGGCAATGCCTGCACCAGCTACCCAGCATTCAAAACCCGGATATCTTGGATCTACATCCAAAGCTAGTCCACGGCCGGGGCCTTCGCCATCTTCGCCTGCTTTGTGCGAAGCTTTTTTCCAGATAACTTCACCTGTTTTAGCATCCCTAAAATTGGCTCCGGCATCGCTAAAACGTTCCTGAATATCGAACACTTCAAGGCCCGGCCTCGATGGATCGAGGTCGCTAACATGTAATGCATCGCCATGGCCAAGCCCGGTAGAATACAATCCTTCCCCGTTATCGTCTATCGTCATGGCACCGTACACTATTTCATCTTTTCCATCACCATCCACATCGGCCACGCTTACATTGTGGTTACCCTGTCCGCGGTAATTTCTATTTCCTTTTTCGGTATCAAAAACCCAGCGCTGGCTTAGCTTTCCGTCCCGCCAATCCCATGCAGCCAATACGGTTTTGGTGTAATAACCACGGCACATTACTACACTCGGATGCACACCATCGAGGTAAGCAATACAGGCAATAAATCTGTCCATCCGGTTCCCATATCCATCACCCCATTCCACTTTTAATTCGGCTTCGGTGGGGTTTAAATTGCTGCTTCTTGGCGGGTTATAATTTGCGGTAGCAAGGGCTGCACCGGTGGCTCCGTTAAACACGGTAAAATATTCGGGGCCGCTTAAAATATAGCCTCGTTGGTTACGCCAGTCTTTGGTTGAATTGCCAATTACTTTTCCCACTCCATCAATCGTTCCATCGGCGGTTTTTAAACAAATTTCAGCCTTGCCATCGCCATCCAGATCGTACACCATCATTTGGGTATAGTGTGCTCCTTCACGAATATTTTTACCCAAATTTATTTGCCATAAAAAAGTACCGTTTAGTTTATAGGCTTGAATAATTGGTTCATCAGTAATGCCTGCCTGCGAATTGTCTTTTCCACGGCCGGCCATGTGGATGAAAATTTCATATTCACCATCCCCATCTACATCACCCACCGAAGCATCGTTTGGCGCATAACCGGGAAAAGTGTGGAGTGGTATAGATAAATAGGAAACCGGATTTGATTTTAGGGTATACGAATTGCCTGTTGCAGCTTGTTCCTTTTTCCTGATAACGGCTTTTACGTTGTAGGTATTTTCCAAAGCAGTATCTGCTGTTTTATCTAAATAAGATGTAATAGTGGCAATGGGGTTTTTATTAAGCTTCACTGTTTTATTAGCAGTGGTTCGGTACAGGTTAAATGCAACTGCATCATGGTCTGTTGTGAGCAGCCGCCAGCTTACAAAAACCTTTCCACCCCCAGCATTTACGGCATAGACTCCACGGTTTAAGTATTCCATTTGGCGTTGTGCAGAAGCATTCAATGTGCAACCAATAAATATCAATGAGAAATAAATACAGTTTTGGATTGTCATTTTCTATGCATTAATAATAATTGAAATGGGATTGTTTATTGCTCCGGCAGGGCCTCACCCCAACCCCTCTCCTTGCGGAGAGTGGCTATATTTTATGGGCTTTGCCCATCAAAATGTTTTTATTTTTTTCTGATTACAATATTCGGTTTCGTAGGTTTTACCATATCATCACCTATGTAAAAACTGGGGTGTGGTGGTTGATTGTAGCCCACATTTTGCCAGGCTATAGCTACCCTGTATTGGGCGTCATGCATAAGGGTGGGCATGCGGTGTTGGGTAGGTATTTTGGTGGAAAAAATGCGTAGTTCCTTATTGTCGTTGGTGCGTAAAATCAGTTCTTCCCGCCAATCGCCAAACAGATCGGCACTTAATGCAGGGTTCGATTTGGAGCCATTGTTACTACTGCAACCTTCGGCCGTAAAGATGCGGCCTTGCTTATATTTGTCTATGTGGTTGCCATCCAATAATTGGCGGGTAAGGCCGCCATCCCACCAAATTAAAAAGTTGGTACTGCGTGGGCCTTCGCCAATTTTTTCACCTATCATATTGTACAAACCATTGCTGCCGCTCCACCACATTTCAGCACCAGGATTGGTGGAATCTATATTAGCTGCAACACCTCGGCCAACATCCTGATCCATGCTTCCGGTAAAATATACTTCGCCATTTTTTGCATTGTATAAAGCCGCACCAGGCCCTTTTGTTCCTTCTTCTATTTCGTGTACACCAAAGACCTCAAGACCAGGCCTTGATGGGTCAAGATCGGATACATGAAGTGCATCGCCGTGCCGTAACCCTGTAGTAAACATACCTTTTCCGTCATCGTCGATTACCATACTTCCATAAATAATTTCGTCTTTTCCATCGGCATCCACATCAGCCACGCTAAGGCTGTGGTAGCCCATACCGCTGTATGGATCTTTACCATCTTTAGTATCAAAAACCCAGCGGCTTGTAAGCTTTCCGCCACGCCAATCCCAGGCTGCCACTACGGTTCGGCCATAATAGCCCCGACACATCAATATACTTGGGTGCATACCATCGAGGTAGGCAACGCCGGCCAAAAAACGGTCTACCCGATTGCCATTTCTATCGTTGCCACCATTACCGCCAATGCCGCCCCATCCGCCAATATCGCCACGGGCTGGTATATAATCTGTAGTAGCCATGGCTTCGCCGGTAAGGCCATTAAATATGGTAAAAAATTCTGGTCCGTCTAAAATGCGGCCATCTTTATTACGGTAATCTTTGCTACTGTCGCCAATCACTTTTCCTTTACTATCGATTGTTCCGTCGGCAGTTTTCATACATACTTCGGCTTTGCCGTCGCCATCTAAATCGAATACTATAAACTGTGTGTAATGGGCACCTTCACGAATGTTTTTACCAAGGTTTATTTCCCATAACAAGGTGCCATCTAACTTGTAAGCCTGAAAGATGGGCGGATCTGTAATGCCAGCCTGCGAATTGTCACGGCCACGGCCGGTTTGATGAACGACTATTTCGTATTCGCCATCACCATCCATATCACCAGCCGATAAATCGTTGGGTGTATAGCCTTTTGGATTTTGGAGAATGATGTTGAGGTAAGGTTTTGAATGTTGTTTTACTACAAATGGTTTGCTTTTTTCTACTTCCCTGTTTTTAATTACGGTTGCAACAGTATAATTATAAGCTGTAGCAATATTGGTATTTACATCAGTAAAACTGGTTTCCTGTGTTAGCGGTTTACTATTTAGTTTATTGGTTTTTCCATCAACGGTACAATATAAATTAAAGGCAATATTTTCCGGGTCCGTTGCCAGCAAACGCCAGCTGATAAAGGTTTTGGCGCTATCCCGTATGGCTACAACGCCACGATCAAGGTATTCCATTTGTTTCTGTGCATAGCTTGTAGCAGCATAAAAAAACAGGACTGCAAACAGTAATCGCTTCATCGTGTAAATAACGTTTTAAATAAATGTGAACGGTTGCTTTAACTGCTAATTGAGGTTAAATAGTGTGAAAGGTTTTCAGCTTCAACTACTTTATTTTGTGTCTAAACTAACATTGTTACTAGTTAAAATTTAGTGGTCGGTGAGGACACCGACTACGGCGATTGGCTAATCCCTAATAACAAACCCCTACTGCAACCGCTCTTTATTTTCAATGCCTTCAGCGACTTTTACGGCTTTTTTTATGCTGATGCCCATAGATACATTGTTCCATTTCCAGTCTTTGGTGTATTCGAGTATGCCTATTTGTGTAGCGGTAATGGAGCAGTTGGTAAATACAAAATTTTCAAGCAACGATTTTTCGTAGCCGCCGCCTGCAAAAGCAGTGGTGGCATTGGTAACTTTTACATTGGTGATGTAAATGTTTTTAGCATGTGGTATGCCCTTTTCGGCTGGCTCTACACGTTTCAGCATCGATTTCCAATGGGGTGGAATGGAATCGTAGTTATAGCCTTTTGGCAGTTCGGAATAGCTGTAGGCCGGGTACCAGTTAAGATTGAACTGATAGGCATTGTTTACAGAATCAAGGATGGAATTTTCGAAATAAATATCTTCTAAAGTGCCGCCACGGGTAAATGCAGACTTAATGCGAAGGCCATTATCGGTGTTTTTGGCATACATTTCTGTGGCCAATATGTGGCGGATTCCGCCAGAAGTTTCGCTACCTAAGGTTACCAAACCAGCACCTTTACGGGCTATGCATTTGCGGATAACCACATATTCTGTAGGGCGGTTTACCCGAAGGCCATCCCAATCACGGCCGGCTTTCAGGCAAAAATTATCGTCGTTACAATCAATATCGCAGTTTTGTATCAGTACCCACGAAGACGAATCTACATCTACTCCGTCTGTGCTTGGGCCGCTGCCATCTTCATTGTTTTTGATGATGACGCCGTCTACAGTGAGGCGGGTGGAGTACAATAATTGCACAGTCCAGAAACCGGCATTTTTAAAAGTGAGCCCTTTTAAAGTTACGTCGGATGAATTTTGCACCAACACGGTGCGTACTCTTTTTACATCGTAATCCACAATCCAGCGGAGGTTTTTGGGTTCGTATTCTTTACGCATAGCCCAGTATTTATCCCAGCAAAATTTCCCTCTTGCATTTACAATTCCTTGTCCGGTAACGGCGGCATTTTTTACATTCATTACATTGATTAAAGCTGCAGGCCACTTCATTTCAAGACCTGCAATGCGGGTATCAATATCCGGATAATCATAAAAATTTTGAGAACCCAGAATCAGCACGCCTTTATCAATTCTAAGGTTAACATTGGCTTTTACAAACACCGAACCCATAACATATGTGCCTGGTTTAAAAGCTACTATACCACCACCCTTGGCCGCACAGGCATCAATTGCTTTTTGTATGGCCTTTGTATTAATGGTTACAGTATCACTTACGGCACCATAATCATTTACCAGGTATACTTTGGTGACGGCAGGAAAAGTTTTAGCGCCTACTTTTTTAACCCAATCCAATTTGTTAGCCGCAGGTGCTGCTAAGGCTGATGCAGTTATAAGACTAAACAATATTGCACAGATTGATTGATACCGCATCGGCATTATTAATTTCATATAGCAAACTTTTAAGTAAAAATCGAAGGTGTAAGTTGGTGCTTAAAATGAGGATAGGCATCCTGTACACACCTGTTTAATGCTTGGATTGGGCAATTTTTACATCAGTTAAGATTGGTTAAATGCCGTTACCTTTTCAAAGCATAAAATAAAATACCCCGGAACAAATAATTGCCGGGGTATTTTTACTAATGGAGTTTGGAAATTAGTATTCTGTGTAATCCGCCACTTTATTTCCTTTATAGTCGGAATAATACCGAATGCTGTCTTTTACTACGAGCATCAGGTTTTTACCCATGCCCATAATACTTATGTATTCTATTGGTAATAGTATTTTGTTATCCTTATCTACTATTCCCTGTTTGCCCATTCGGGTAATTATAAACATGTTGTTATCTATGGGGGTAATGTCATCAATTGTGGGATCTTTTAAAACAGGGTTGCCTTGCTTATCCATCAGGTATCTGTTACCGTTGGCTTGGCTTACAATGGCGTACCCATTATCTCCAAACGGAAATGCTTCCCTGTATTTAATACCGCCAAGGGCCTCTTTTCCATTAATATCAATAAACCCTTCCTGGTCTTTATCATTTTCTACATGGGCAAAGCCATTACTGAATTCGTATACGGTTTCGTACACCATTTTAAATGGTACCAATACTTTATTGGCCGTATCTATAACGCCCCATTTACCGCCTTTTTTGGCTGTAGTAATTCCGTTATTAAAGTCATTAATGGCTTCGTACTCAAATGGAATAACAACCGCATTCTGTTTTGTTATGGTACCAAACTTGCTGCCTTTTTGCACAATAGCATAGCTTCCACCGTTAAACCAGGAAATTTTTACATCGCTATATATGGGTGGCACTACTTCATTGCCGGCTTTATCTACAAAGCCATACAACTCTTTGTCATTTTTAATAATTCTAAAAGAAGAAAGGCCATCTTCGAATCCACCTGCATAGTCGTACTTCCTTAAGGGAAATAACTCCTTACCGGTATTATCAATAAAACCAATAAGGCCATCTTTTTTAACCGATGCAGCACCTTCGGTGAAATTGTACGCCAGGTCGTATGTGCATGCTATTACCTCCTTACCGGTGCTATCGCAAAAGCCATGTTTCCCATCCTTCATTACTCCAATCATGCCTTCGCTATAATCACTGGAAACGTTGTCGTATTTACCTTTCAATTTCATCTGTAATAACACACCTTTTAACTCGTCGGAAGATTCTTCAGCAGTTGCGGAAACGGCTTCAGGTATACTATCATTTCCGGTATTACTACCAGGCGTTTCTGTGCATGAAAATAATAGGGTAGTGGCTGCAATGGCACTTAAAACTATTTTAAAATAGGTATGCATGGCTTATGTTTTAGGAATTTATTTCGCCTTCAAACATACAAAACTGCAAAAGAAATATACTACGTACTGGCAGGTATATTTAGGGAAAGGCATAAAAAAACCATGCGTTATGCATGGTTTTTAAAAATATAAAGATTGTAAATTATTCAGCAGCTTTTGTTTCTTCGGTGGCAGGCGCTTCAGGAGCTACTACTTCGGCATCTGTTACTACTTCTTCAGCTACAGGAGTAGCAGTTTCAGTAGTTGCTTTTTTAGCACCACCTGCACGGCGTGTACGCTTGGCTGGTTCAGCAGCAGAAGTTTTAGCTACGCCATTGCCATATATTTCGTTGAAGTCTACCAACTCAATCATACCTCTTTCAGCAGCATCACCGGGTCGGATGCCAAGCTTAATGATACGGGTATAACCTCCGGGCCGGCTTGCAACTTTTGGTGCAATTACAGTAAACAATTCTTTTACTGCATCCTTGTTATTCAAATCGGCAAATACCAAACGGTGCATGTGGGTAATTTGCTCTTTGCTTGCTACTTTTTTGGTTTTGGTAATCATCGGCTCAATGTATCCACGCAATGCTTTAGCCTTGGCCAAAGTGGTAACGATACGCTTGTGAGTGATCAGTGCGGTAGCAAGGTTGCTAAGCAACGCCTCCCGATGGGCTTTTTTACGGCCTAGATTGTTTTGTTTGTCTCCGTGACGCATGACGATGTTGTTTTAAAAGCTGTACCGTGTCAGGAATTACAGCCTGTTAGATAATGGGCAAATATGCCAATGGGCAGATGTGCAAATGAGAATGTGGAAGTGTGAAAATGTGAAAGTGTGGAAATTAAGAATGGGCAAATTTGCAAATTATCACATTTGCAAATTTGACCATTAAGTATTAAAGTTCTTCTTTGTCTAAACCTAATTTGCTCAAATCCATACCAAAACCAAGGCCACGTTCGCCGAGAACCTGCTCAATTTCGCTAAGGCTTTTCTGTCCAAAGTTGCGGAATTTCATCAGGTCTTCCTGCTCGTACTGTACCAGTTCGCTAAGGCTGTTAATTTTGGCTGCTTTCAGGCAATTGAAGGCACGTACAGAAAGATCTAAATCTTCCAACGGTGTTTTCAATACTTTACGCAGTTGTAATTGTTGCTCATCCACCACATCCTCTTTCTTTTCTTCTTTGCTGTCGAAAGTAATGTTTTCGTCGGTGATGATCATCAGGTGCTGTATTAAAATACGGCTGGCCTGTTTTACGGCATCTTCAGGATTAATTGTACCATCTGTAGCTACGTCCATGATTAGTTTTTCATAATCTGTACGTTGCTCCACACGGGTATTTTCAATCGTGTATTTTACATTTTTAATGGGGGTAAAAATGGCATCCATGGCAACATAACCAAATGCTGCATCTTTTACTTTATTATCCTCGGCTGGTACATAACCACGGCCTTTGGCAATGTGTATTTCAATATCCAGTTTAGAGCTGTTATCCATGGTGCAAATCTGAAGTTCCGGGTTCATCACCTCAAAACTTTGCAATGCATCATTTATCATACCTGCAGTAAACTCAGTTTTGTTTTTCAGGCTAAGTGTTACTTTTTCAAAAGAAACATCACCTTCAACAGTTTTCTTAAAACGAACTTGTTTCAGATTCAGGATGATTTCGGTAACATCTTCTGTAATACCTTTTAAAGTTGCAAACTCATGGTCGGCACCTTCTATTTTAATACCAATAATAGCATGACCTTCCAAAGAGCTAAGCAACACACGACGAAGTGCATTACCAATGGTTAAGCCATAACCAGGCTCTAATGGACGAAATTCAAATTGTGCATCAAACTCGTTTG
>JAYUTQ010000255.1:0-1679 GCA_043755055.1 Chitinophagaceae bacterium
TTACAATTTTTAGCCAATCGTTATTAAATTTTTCTTTTGCTTTTACTGCTTTATCAAGTGGCAGGTAATTCATTTTATTATTAAGTATGCCCACCATTACATTATGGCGGCCACCAATTAAACATTCCACTGCATGGTAGCCCATCCTGCTTGCTATTAAACGGTCGAGACAGGTTGGTGAACCACCTCTTTGTATGTGCCCTAATACACAAACCCTTGTATCGGCATTGGGCAAACGCTTTTCAATAACCGCTGCTATCTCATTGGCACCAATTTTTTCGCCTTCGGCTACTACTATCAGGTTTACCAGTTTCTGGCGTTTTTCATTTTTACTTAAGGATTGAATCAGGTCTTCAATATCAGTTTCGCTTTCCGGCACTAATATATTTTCTGCACCTGTAGCTATACCACTATGCAATGCGATGTAGCCTGCATCACGGCCCATTACTTCTACAATAAAAAGGCGGTCGTGAGCATCGGCTGTATCCCTTATTTTATCAATGGCTTCCACAGCAGTGTTTACTGCGGTATCAAAACCAATGGTAAAGTCAGAACCGGCAATGTCTTTATCGATTGTGCCTGGAATGCCAATGCAAGGAATATCATATTCGTTGCTAAATGTTTGTGCTCCCTGAAAACTTCCATCCCCACCAATAATAACAAGACCGTTTATACCGTGGTTTATAAGGTTATCGTAAGCTATTTTTCTTCCCTCTGGAGTTCTAAACTCTTTACTTCGGGCCGTTTTTAATATAGTACCCCCCCGCTGTATTATATTGGCCACACTGCGGCTATCCATTTGTTTAATATCATTCTCTATCATACCGGCATAGCCACGGTAAATACCACACACTTCTAACCCATTATAAATACCAGTACGAACCACCGCCCGTATGGCTGCATTCATGCCAGGACTATCGCCTCCAGACGTAAGAACCCCAATTTTTGTAACCATTTTTGCCATATTTTTTTGGATGTTTAGGTCTATCCGGAAAAAATCGTTTTGTCAATTGTAAATAGTTCACAACTGTTCAAAAATAGGGTTTTACAGCGGAATGCCTAGGCGTGTAGCCATATAAACAAAATCATAATAAGTGCCCACATTGCCGAAAACGATTTCGAAACTATGATATTGAAACAAAATGTGCCATAATAGAAAAATTATTATCTGTTTAGTGCCAATTTTTATGGCTGAATTAATAAAAATTGGCATGGTATTTCGAGTTATTATTTTAACCAAAAAACAAAAACATGAAAAAAATCATTGTACTAACGGCTATTATTACTGCCTTAGCCATTACGGGAGTTAATGCTCAAAGAAGTTCAGGACAAAGTTACAAAACTGCTTTGGGGGTAAAAGTTTGGGACGGCGGTGGAATCTCACTAAAACATTTTATTACGCCGAAAGCTGCATTAGAAGGCATTGGCTACTTTTGGAACAGAGGAGCACGTATTACTGGATTGTACGAGTTTCACAATCCTATCTCAGGTGCTCCTGGACTTCAATGGTATGTAGGGCCGGGTGCTCACATTGGTATTTACAATTCAAAATTTGGTGGCCAGGCATTTGCCGGAATTGACGGGGTGCTTGGTTTAGATTATAAATTTGCAGGTGCCCCAATTAATATGTCTATAGACTGGCAACCTTCTTTCGAATTTGGTGACAACAGAGGATTTAT
>JAYUTQ010000256.1:0-3690 GCA_043755055.1 Chitinophagaceae bacterium
TGGGCATATCACCCGGGGTAGCTGTTTCTTCGCTGTAAGCAATTACGCCTTCTTTATCTATTACAAAAGAGGCACGTTTGCTTACGCCTTTCATGCCAAATGCAAAAGTTTCTATTAATGCATCGTAGGCAGTAGTTACTTCTTTATTAAAATCGCTGAGCAGGTTAAAGTTGTAGCCTTGTACTTCTTTAAATTTTGCCAGCGTAAAAACGGAGTCTACAGAAATGGCCAATACTTCTGCATTTACATTGCTGTACATGCCAATGTTATCACGTATGTTACAAAGCTCGGCTGTACAAACGCCTGTGAATGCCTGCGGAAAAAACAACAGCAAAACATTTTTGCCTTTGTAATCGCTTAGCGACACTTCTTTTTTATCGCTGCTAAACAGCGTAAACTGTGGGGCTGCCTGCCCGGTGGAAATAGCCATGTTTAATTTTTTAGTTTGTTTATAATCCCGAAAAATTTCAGACAAATATCAATGTATGAAAGCAGAACAACAGGTTTTATAAACAGTTCACCCGAAAGCAGCACATCTGCCAAATAAAAACAGGCTGCTTCGTTAAATAGAGGCAACCTGTTTTACTATGATCAATAAAAAGTTTACAAGCTACTTTGACTTCTGCCAAAAAGATAATAGCAAAGCATACCCGATAAAAGGTGCCACCACAATCAATATGGTCCATAGTAATTTGGTATTGTCTTCCACATTGGTTCGCTGCCAAAGATTAATAATAGTAACCACAGCAGCAGCTAAAAATAAAAGGCCTAATAGAAAATGGATTGCATAATAGTAGTTTTAAAAAATTAAAACAACAATATCCTGAGCATTTTTTTACCAGCTTCCACTGGATCCACCGCCGCCAAAGCTACCGCCGCCGAAGCCGCCAAAACCGCCGCCACCACTGCTTCCGCCACCACCACCGCCACCGCCACCACCAATTGGTAGCCACCATAATGGGCTGCTTACACCTCGGTATCCACGGCGGCTCATCATGCCGCCGCCACCACTGCCACGGCCTGCACCAAAAACGAAGATGATAAAAATGATAATGATGAGCAACACCATCCAACCCGGGGTTTTGCCGCCACGTTGCCCTCTTTTACTGTAACCTTCCGGTGCTTTGTATGCACCTTGTGTAGCTTTCATTATCGACTCAACACCATTATCTATACCCTGATAATAACTGCCGGCTTTAAAAGCCGGTACAATTTCATTATCAATAATGGATTGCGTAATGGCATCAGGTAATGATCCTTCCAAACCATAGCCTGGTACAATGCTTAGCTTTCTGTCGGTTTTGGCTATTAATAAGAGTGCACCGTTATTTTCTTTATTACCAATTTTCCATTGGCGGCCAAGTTCAGTAGCATAATCAGTGGGATCTGTTCCATTAGTGCTGGCAATAATGACCACCGTAACCTGATTACTTGTCTGATTGTCGAATGCTACCAGCTTATCTTCAAGGGTTTTTATTTCGGAAGAAGAAAGCGTATTGGTAAAATCGTTAACCAATCTTGGCGGATTGGGTACTTTAGGAAAGTTTTGCCCAATGGCAAAAACGGCACAAAGTATCAGGAGTATAGAAAGAAATTTTTTCATGTAAAATGTGTTCATGGCCTGAGGGTTTTTAATAGGCCGGGCAAATTATTTTCCAAACACAATATCGTCGGGCAGTTCATTGCGGTCGTTATCCTTATCAAAAGGAAAATGCTGGTGTAATGCTTCTCCAATATCGTTTACAGCAGCAATAATACCCTGCGGTAAATGATCGGTTTTAAAATGCTGCATCATTTTCTTTACTTCTGCATTCCAGAATGCACTTGTTACCTTATTGTGGATGCCTTCATCACCAAAAACGGCCATCTGCTTATCTTTTACCGCCACATAAACAAGAGCAGCATTCTTCAATTCTGTCTGGTCCATTTTAAGGTTAAAAAATATTTCGGCAGCACGGTCTACCGCATCCACAAAGCGGCAACGGCTTTCTACAAAAACCCGCACCTCACCGCTTGTACGGCGTTCGGCATTGCGAACAGCGGCTACAATGGCCTGTTCCTCCGCATCGCTAAAAATGTCTTTTGGTTTAGGTTTTAAAAAGTCTAGAAAAGCCATTTTTGATTTGTGATTTATGATTTCGGATTTCTGATGTAACGAACATTAAAACATATTCCATTATCCATTATCCATTAAAAAATTATCTATTAAAAGCCATCCATTATTTACTAAACTTCACTTCCTGTACAGTTTCGGCACCTGCATCTGCTTTAAATCCGTCTTTTGGTTTAAAGCCCAATACGCTGCCTACTATATTCCATGGAAAACTTCTGGCTTTTGAATTATACACTCTGATAGCTTCGTTAAAATCTTTACGGGCAAATTTGATGCGACGTTCTGTGCCTTCGAGTTGTGCCTGCAATGTTTTAAACTGATTGGTGCTTTGCAGTTCAGGATATTTTTCTACCACTGCGATTACTCTATTCAGGTTATTGGTGAGGTTAGCTTGTACCGCTTCCTGTTGTTGGTAGCCATCGTAATCGATGCCTGTAACGCTTAGCTGCCCTGCTTTAGAACGGGCTTCGGTTACCTGGCGCAGGGTTTCCTTTTCATAATCTGTACTGCCCTTTACTACGTTTACGAGGCTTGGTATCAGATCCGTTCTTCGCTGATAGCTACTTTGTACTTCGGCCCATTTCACCTTTACTTCTTCATCCAGTTTTACAAAAGCATTGTAGCCAAAATAAAAAGTTAAGGCAATGATTGCCCCCAAAACGAGGGCAATCAGTCCAATTTTTTTTGTATTCATGCTTGTGGCTTAAAATTTTACTTCAGGTGCTTTTTCCGCTCCGGGGTCAGATTTAAAAGCAGGTTTCACTTTGTAGCCCAACAAGCCAGCCATTAAATTGGCAGGAAACTTGCGGATTTTTAAGTTGAACCCTTGAACCGCTTCGTTAAAGACTTTTCTGGAATTCTTGATATTGTTTTCAATTCCTTCTAGTTGATTCTGAAGTTTTGTAAAATTTTCTGTTGCCTTTAAAGTAGGATAGGCTTCTACGGTAGCTAAAAGCCTGCTCAAAGATCCACTAAGCTGCCCTTGAGCAGCCTGAAATTCAGCCATCTTTTCTGGCGTCAGATTTTCTGCACTTACATTTACGCTTGTAGCTTTAGCCCTTGCTTCTACCACAGCGGTTAAAGTAGATTTCTCAAAATCGGCCGCTCCTTTTACGGTGTTTACCAAGTTACCAACAAGGTCGTTACGATTCTGGTATTCAGTTTGCACATTTCCCCATGCTTTGTTTACATCTTCATCTACACCCACAAGGCCTCTTTGTACAGAGATGCCCCAAATAACAAGAATGGCTACTATGCCAAGTACGATTAATCCGGTACGTTTCATTTTTTTTAGTTTTAATAGTTTAAAGTTAGACGCAAATTTGAGAAATGGAAATCCATTTTGTTGCAACTAAAAATTTGTATAGTCATAATAAGATGGAGCATTTTTATAAATAGTAACAGAGTTCTTAAAAAAAAGTGATAACCCACTTTTTTTTGGGCAATCGGTTAGTGGTTATTGGAATCATTTTTTATTAGAATTAGGTATTTTGTACGCAACGCATCTAGTAGAGTGGCCTCGAAAGAAAAGCGTAAAGAAAATTATGCTCGAAGCCGTTAAGAAGCCGGCGCTGTTT
>JAYUTQ010000257.1:0-1677 GCA_043755055.1 Chitinophagaceae bacterium
TTGCCTTGTTTTGATTCCACAAACTTTTCCAGCACATCACAGCCATTGGAATAAAGCCAGGAAACGGTAATGTCAAAGGTTACTTACAAAAGTAGAAGGTGCAACCAATGGAACTGTAGCTCAACCTGTTGACATTACCGTTTCCTGGCTTTATTCCAATGGCTGTGATGTGCTGGAAAAGTTTGTGGAATCAAAACAAGGCAATGTGATTTCAATAAAGGCTTACGGTTATATAAAAGAAGGAATATGCACACAGGATACCGGAATTAAAACAAAGGTTTATAGCTTCAAATCTGGAAGTACAGGGGTATTCGAACTCCGATTTTATAATCCCGATAGTTCATTTATTGCTCATACTGTTACCATTAATTAGCTACACTTAGATTGGTTTTACAGGTTATAACCACAAAAATGGATCAACAAAACCCGGGCAACAATCATACTTCGTTTACCAATACAGGTAAAAATGTTTTCGACTATATCATACTAGGCGCCGGTTGTTCTGGCCTTAGCCTTGCTGTACGACTTATCGAATCTGGCCAGTTTGCCAATAAAAAAATCCTGCTGTGCGATAAGCAACCCAAGAACCTTAACGACCGCACCTGGTGCTTTTGGGAACAGCAGCCCGGCTATTTCGATAACATCATTCATCACCGCTGGGATACCCTTTTTGTAAAACATCCTGCCGGAGCAATCAATCTCAATATTGCCCCGTACAGTTACAAAATGATTCGGGGTCTGGATTTTTACAACCATTGTTTCAGCATCATAAATAGGGCTAAAAATGTAACGGTGATGTATGGCGAAGTGTCGGGCATCGACGCAGAAAACGGAATCGTTTCTTCGGCGGATGAACAATACAAGGCCGACTATATTTTTTCATCGGTACTGCTGCAACCGCCATCGCTGCAAAAGGGGCAATTCTATTTGCTGCAACATTTCCGTGGTTGGTGGATAGAAACTGAAACGGACGTTTTTAACCCCGCCGAGGCCGACATGATGAACTTTAGAACAAGCCAGCAACATGGCTGCACATTTGTGTATGTGCTACCTGTAACAAAGCGGAGGGCATTGGTGGAATACACCCTTTTTACAGAACAAGAATTACAGCCTGAGGAATACGACGAAGGCCTGAAAACCTTTATCAGCGAAAAATTACAACTCACCAATTACAGCATCCATGAGGTGGAGCATGGTATTATTCCCATGACGAACATCCGCTTCCCTGCAAAGCTAGGCAAGGTAATTTTTATGGGCACGGCCGGCGGACAAACCAAGGCCTCTACTGGTTACACTTTTCAGTTTATACAAAAGCAATCGGCTGCAATAGTAGCAGCACTCATAAAAAACGGCATCCCCCAAATAGCCGCATCTCCAAAACGTTTCAGCTTTTACGACAGTGTGCTGCTTCGTGTTTTACACGAAAGAAAATTAAGCGGTGCCGACCTCTTTTATAAAATGTTTCTTAAAAACAAAGCCTCGAAAGTGCTGCGGTTTTTAGACAATGAAACCAGCTTTACAGAAGAGCTGCAAATCATGAATTCCACCAACAAAATGGTGTTTGTGCCGGCGGCGATAAAGGAGCTGTTGTAATTGCAATCAATAAACTTAAATAATGATTTCCTGTTTTTACCAGGTCGCCGATATTTTGAATTAGGACAAGCTTTATAAAGTCTC
>JAYUTQ010000258.1:0-1670 GCA_043755055.1 Chitinophagaceae bacterium
GGTGGCCCTTACCAACCTAAAAATGGGTGAAGTGATTACTTACGACGGTGTGGATTATCAGCTTCAGGAAGATGTGGCCGGCAAGCACAAATTTTTTACAGAAGACCTGCAGCCAGGCGACCCCATACACATGTATGGCGTTTTGGTAGGTAAAGCTCAGGTGTTTATACCTAAAGGTGGACTGATGACGACCGCCAATGTAAAACATGCCGCAGATCCTTTTGAATACAGACCTTATAATTATAGCTGGACGGCACCCGATGTAAGCAAATGGGCAGGCCGCATTTTTAATGGGTATCACCGAAACGATGGCCGTGTGGGCACTGCCAATTACTGGCTATTTGTACCCACCGTTTTTTGCGAAAACCGGAACCTTGATGTTATTCGTGAAGCACTGCACAACCAATTGGGTTACGAAGTAAGCGACCGTTACAAACAAAAAACCCAGATGCTGCTGAACCTGTACAAAAGCGGCAGCGATCTTACCACAGCCGATTTAAGTATTGCTGAGTCAGTGGTGCCCACTACCCGTGTTTTTAAAAATGTAGATGGAATAAAATTTCTTAATCATCAGGGCGGCTGCGGCGGCACAAGGCAGGATGCTGCAGTTTTGAGTAAACTATTAGCTGCTTATGCCGATCATCCCAACGTTAGTGGCGTTACAATTTTGAGCCTTGGTTGCCAGAATTTGCAAACCCAAAACCTGCTGGATGATATAAAATTACACAACCCAAATTTTGATAAACCGGTATATGTTTTTGAGCAGCAGCAATCGCAAAGCGAAGAACAACTGATTACCGAAGCCATTAGAAAAACATTTTTAGGCCTTATAGAAATCAACAAACTGGAACGTAAGCCTGCTACGCTTGACAAATTGTGCATTGGCGTAAAATGCGGTGGCAGCGATGGTTTTAGCGGTATTAGTGCTAACCCTGCTGTGGGTTATTGCAGCGATTTGGTTGTGGGTTTAGGTGGTAAAATATTATTGGCCGAATTTCCCGAATTATGTGGAGCAGAGCAAAACCTGATAGACCGAACCATTGATGAAGCTGCAGCAAAAAAGTTTATTCATTTAATGACGGCATACAATGACGCAGCTCATAAAGTAGGTTCCGGTTTTGAAATGAATCCATCACCCGGCAACATTAAAGATGGCCTTATTACCGACGCCATTAAAAGTAGCGGTGCTGCAAAAAAAGGCGGCCATTCACCGGTAGTAGATGTGCTGGATTATACCGAACCGGCTACTAAGGCCGGCCTTAGTTTGGTATGTACACCCGGTAACGACGTGGAAGCCACCACCGGTAAAGCAGCTAGCGGAGCCACGCTTATTTTATTTACTACAGGCCTCGGCACGCCTACCGGCAATCCTGTTTGCCCGGTTATAAAAGTAAGTACCAACAGTGCTTTAACCCAACGCATGGGCGACATTATCGACATTAATACCGGAGGTATTATTGAAGGCGAAAAAACCATTGAACAAATGGGCGAAGAAATACTTGAGTATTGTATTAAAGCTGCAAGCGGCGAAGTGATACCTAAAGCAGTGCTGCTAAATCAGGATGATTTTATACCGTGGAAGCGTGGTGTAAGTTTGTAATACCAAATGGACATTTTAAATAGTCCAATCTTGTAACCCTGAAAAGGGTTTAACAACAGTAGCCCCGGGT